>CAMFLD010000431.1 GCA_945957245.1 uncultured Flavobacterium sp.
TCGGCAGCGTCAGATGTGTATAAGAGACAGGGCAGTATATTGCGAAGGGATGATGGTAGAAAATGGTTGGGGCAACCACGAACCTGAAATTGAACTGGCTCTCGGAGTATGGAAACTGAGAGAGTTGGCCAATGTAATCATAGATTATGACATTCAATGCCTTAACAAACCTAAAGAAGATATTGTAAAACTATTATCAAAAGAGTGCTTCCAAACAGATCAGCAGGTTGAAGAGAAATACCACAGAGCAACAGTTTCTCAGGTACAACTTTGCTCTTACTACAGTGGTGCCTCTGCAATCCAACAACTGAGAGATGATTATCAGAAAAAAATGGGTGCTAAATACAGCTTGAAGGATTTTCATGAAAAATTCCTGAGCTTTGGTAGCTCGCCAGTAAAATATATCCGTGAAAGAATGCTCCAATAAACAAATAACTATACTATGACAAAACAAATCTGGCTTAATCTTCCTGTAAAAGACGCTTTAAAATCCAAAGATTTTTTTAGCAAAATCGGATTCAAATTCCTTGAAGAACGCACTACACCTGATTCAGCCTGTATGATTGTAGGTGAAGGGAATTTTGTGATAATGCTATTTGGAGAAGCGATGTTTAAGAATTTTATCCAACAGGAAATTACCGATACCAAACAAACCAATGAATTTCTTATTTCAATAGATGCTCAAAGCCGTGAAGAAGTAGATTCTATTGCCCAAAAAGCCAAAGAAGCTGGCGGAACTGTATTTGCAGAACCGGGAGATAATCAAGGCTGGATGTACGGATGCGGTTTTTGCGACCTCGATGGCCATCGTTGGAATGTACTATATATGGACTTTAGCAAAATGCCGCAACAATAAAATAAATCATTATGCAAAAACTGGTTTTCTCAATAGACATTAAGGCTTCAAAGGAAAAAGTATGGTATTCGCTTTGGGATGATGACAATTACCAAAATTGGACTTCTGCCTTTTGCGAAGGCTGTTATACCATTTCCAACTGGGAACAAGGAAGCAAAATTCTTTTCCTGATGCCCAACGGTTCCGGGATGAGTTCTGTTGTAAACATCAATAAGCCTTTTGAAACGATGTGTTTCAAACATTTAAGGGAAATAAAAGAGTTTCGGGAAATGCCTGAAACAGAAGAATCCAAATTATGGTCTGGTTCAGACGAGCGTTATGATATAAGCGAAAGTGATGGTTTTACCACAGTTTCAGTTTCAATGGATATTGTAGATTCACATGCTCAATATTTTAAGGAAACTTTTCCAAAAGCAATGCAAAAACTAAAGGAAATTGCTGAAGCAGAAACCAAATCCATTACGGTCAGGATAGCTACTAAAGAAACCCGTGAAAAAACATGGGACTTTTTTACCAATCCAAAACATATTGTTAGCTGGTGTTTTGCCTCTGATGACTGGCATGCACCAAAAGCAGAAAACGACTTGAGAGAAGGCGGCACATTCAGCACTACAATGGCCGCTAAAGATGGATCTTTCAGCTTTGATTTTGGAGGAATATATAATGAAGTTGTTCCTATGGAAAAATTCAGCTACACCATGGGTGACGGACGAAAAGTAAGCGTAAAATTTGATATGCTTGATAACGAAGTTATTCTAACAGAAAACTTTGAACCCGAACTGCAAAACCCAATGGAAATGCAACGAACAGGTTGGCAAATGATATTGGAAAACTTTAAAAAATATTTGGAAAAGCATTAACTTAAAAGTAGCAGAGTTGCAAAGTGGCTAAGTAACAAAGTAGTTTATAATTCATCAACTCTGAAACAAAAAAATAACATTAAAAAAACAAAAACATGGCATCTATTAATCCTTATTTAATCTTTAACGGAAACTGCGAAGAAGCATTTCTGTTTTATCAATCTGTTTTCGGTGGCGAATTCCCTTATATGGGAAGATTTAGCGATATGCCGCCATCAGAAGACCCTAACTGTCCTCCTCCTACCGGAGACGAAGCAAACAGGATTATGCATGTTTCATTACCAATTGGCAACACAGTATTAATGGGAAGTGACAGTACTTCACAAAGCGGTGATGTAGCGATTGGAGCCAATGTAACGATTTCTATCAATACAGAAAGCAGAGCTGAAGCTGACAAACTTTTCAATGGCCTTTCTGCTGGTGGAAATGTAATTATGCCTATGCAAAATACCTTCTGGGGAGCTTACTTTGGAATGTTTGTTGACAAATTCAGCATTCATTGGATGATTAATTTTGATGAAGCCCCGCAAAAGTAATTTATGAGGATCCAATTCTTGTTGACTTATCTCCTGCTGACCTGTTTTTCAATAAGCGCACAAAATACCATTATTCCATCTGATAATCTGAAAGTGGAAGGCAAAGTGAAAGCCGAAAAGAACTTTTCACTTAATGATTTGAATGCATTTCCGAAAACCAGTATACCAGACCAGACACTATACAATCATAAAGGCGAGGTTAAAGGAACAGTGAAGAATTTGAAAGGTGTCCAACTCAAAACGGTTCTGGAAAGCATTGTCTTTGATTATGATAAGCCAAAGGAACTTAATGAATTTTATTTTGTATTTATTGCAACAGACGGCTATAAAGTTGTTTTTTCATGGAATGAAATATACAATTCCGAAGCTGGGAATAACTTCTATATAGTAACTGAAATGGAAGGTAAAAATATTAAGGATATGGAGCAACGCATCCTTTTTATAGCAGCCAATGATTTAAAACCCGGCAGACGCTATATTAAAGCACTCCGGAAAATAGAAGTCAGACGTTTAAACTAAAAGTAAGAAGCTGCCAAATAAAAATGGCAGTTTTTTTATTAGCTTTAATTCCTGTCTCTTATACACATCTGACGCTGCCGACGATATGCAGGGGGTAGTTCTCGG
>CAMFLD010000432.1 GCA_945957245.1 uncultured Flavobacterium sp.
AATCCTGCCATACCAAGATTCCGTTTTTATCGCAGGCATCATAAAAGGCATCGTCACCATAAACGCCTCCACCCCAAACACGCAGCATATTCATATTGCCCGCAACAGCATTTTTTACAATTTGCTGATAGGTTGATGCTGTTGCTTTTGGTAAAAAACTATCCGGAGGAATAACATTGGCACCTTTCATGAATACAGGAACACCATTGAGTTTGAAATAAAAACTCCTGCCAATATTATCTTTATCCTGTACAAGTTCAATTGTCCTGAGGCCAATATTCATTTTTTTACTGTCCAATTCTTTTCCATTTTCATCTAAGAGATGAAGTTCAAAAGGATATAGTGTTGGTGTTCCGAGACCATTACACCACCAGAGTTTGGCATTACTGATTTCGTAATTCATCAAAATCATACTTCGCCCTTTCTTTATAGTAGCTGTTTGGATTTTATCATTTAGTTTTAATGAAAATATTCCGTCTGTATCGCTACTGACTTCGGTGACAAACTGCAATCGGGCATAGTTGTCTTTGATTGATTTGAGTTCAAACCGAACATTATTTAAAACAGCAGTATCATAAAATTGAAGCGTTGGTTTTTTCCATATTCCTGCGGTTACAAAACGTGGACCCCAATCCCAACCAAACTGGTACTGGGCTTTTCGGACAAATACTTTTTCGTCACCCGGTAATGTATATTTTAATTTTCCTGCTTCATTTTTAGCATTCCTAACAGCTGATTCGAAAGTAATTTCCAGTTTATTTTTCCCTGTTTTGAGTAAATCCTTTACGTCTACTTTCCAGGTTCGGAACATATTATCTGCAGTGAGTATTTTGTTTCCGTTCAGGCTTACCTGAGCGTAGGTATCTAAACCGTCAAATTGCAAAATACAATGTTTGTGTTTGATTTCGCTTTCTGAAACGGTGAAAGTAGTTTGATACTGCCAATCTTCGTTCTCAATCCATTGCAGCTGCTTTTCATTGGTACCAAAAAAAGGGTCTGGAATAATTTTATTAGCAAGCAAATCAGTATGCACTGTTCCCGGAACCTTAGCCGGAAGCCATTTGCTGTCATTGACCTTCTTAAAAGTCCAATGCTCGGAACTTAAGTCCCGCTCTGATTTTTGTGCCCAAAGAAAAATTGAAAACAACAATAACCAAGAAATGAATATCGTTTTTCTCATCCCAATTTCGATTTTAAGGCTCTTGTTTCCTCAGCAGAAGCGGTTCCACTTCCATCTATAATAGCTGAAGAATGATAAAAAACTGCACGCGTTTGTTGCTGAATATACTCAATATTGCCTGAACGCAAACCTCCTCCGGGCATGATAAAAATTCTGTCACCCGCAGTTTTGATTAATTGTGCTACACGGTCAATTCCTTCCATTACATTTGACTTCTGACCTGAGGTTAATATGGTTTTGAAACCACAGCTTATAATTTGTTCTAATGCTATAAAGGCGTCCGGAACTTCATCAAAAGCACGATGAAAAGTACAGGGTAATGGAGATGCGAGGTCGACCAACTCTTTATTCCTTTTGATGTCGACTAAATTATCTTCCTTTAAAATGCCAAACACAAAACCGTTAATTCCATGCTTTTTAAACATCAAAATATGCGATTTCATCTGTTCAAATTCAGATTGGGTATAGACAAAATCACCACCTCTTGGTCGAATCATTACATAAATATCAATGAATATTTGATTTCGGGCTTGCAACACCTCTTGAAATTGCGGTGTTGTTCCGCCTGCTTTCATATCAGCACAAAACTCTATGCGGTCTGCACCATTTTGAGCTGATATGATAGCTGAGTCCAAATTAAAACAAGCGATTTCGAGTTGGGCCATTATTTTAAAAAATAATCTGAGTCTATAAGTTTATTTCCAGAGTTATCGTTTACAGCATAGTTGAACCCGCTCTGAATACAAAAAGCACCATACTCCCCGTTTTTATTTAAGGCAATAAATCCAACCTGAATGTCTTTTAGGTTTTTACTTCTATTTTGAGTAAGTTTTACTATTCGTGAAACTGCTTCTTCACAGGCCTTTTGTGGTGATTTACCGTGGCGCATTAATTCAACAACCAAATGACATCCGGCAATCCTGATTACCTCTTCGCCGTGTCCTGTGGCTGTGGCTGCCCCTATTTCATTGTCAACATATAATCCGGCTCCTATTATGGGGGAATCTCCAACTCTGCCGTGCATTTTATAGGCCATTCCACTGGTTGTACAGGCTCCTGATAAATTCCCGAAACTGTCAAGTGCTATCATTCCTATAGTGTCGTGATTTTCGATATTGACTATGGGTTTATACTGGCTGGTTTTAAGCCATTCTTTCCACTCTTTTTCAGAAGCTTCTACGAGTAGGTTTTCTTTTGGAAAACCTTGTGAAAGAGCAAATTGAAGGGCGCCATCGCCTACGAGCATTACATGAGGCGTTTTTTCCATTACGGCTCGTGCTACTGAAATTGGGTGTTTGATATGCTCCAAACAGGCTACGGAACCTATATTGGCAAATTCATCCATGATACAGGCATCGAGGGTAACACGTCCGTCTCTGTCTGGTCTTCCGCCATAACCTACACTTCTTTCATTTGGATCCCCTTCCGGGATTTTTACTCCGGCTTCTACTGCATCTAAAGCCCTTCCATTGTTTTTGAGAATTTCCCAGGCGGCTCCATTGGCTTTAACTCCAAAATTCCATGTTGAAATTACAATGGGCTTGTTGGTTTTAATTTCAGAAAATTTTGTTTCATTTTCTTTTTCCTGATTCACAAAAGAGGACAGTGATAGTCCAACGGAACCAAGAGCGGCGGTTTTGATAAAATCCCTGCGATTTGCCATGATGTTAGTTGGTTAGAATCACTTTACTGT
>CAMFLD010000433.1 GCA_945957245.1 uncultured Flavobacterium sp.
TCTTGAAGATATTTTTTTCAAAAAGACGGAACATCAGTATGGGTACATTTTTATTTTCCCTCCGATTGGATTACTGGTTATCCATTTTATGCGCAGGTATTTATTTAAAGGGAAAGAAAACAAAGGAATCAAAGAAATTTTCGAGGTTACCAATTCTAAGACTAAAAGCCTGCCTTTGTACAAAATCCCATCTCATTTTATCAACGGATTATTTACCGTTGCTTTTGGAGGTTCAACTGGAATTGAAGTTTCAACAGTTGTATCAACTGCTGCCATTGGTGCGGCAGGTCAAAAGAAAAGTTCGCTTTTCAAAAAGTACAAAACCGAATTGATTTGTGCCGGAATTACAGCCGGGATTACCATTTTATTTAGCAGCCCGATTGCCGGAATTTTATTTTCGATAGAAGTCATCGCCAAAAAAACTTCCCGGGTTTTCTTTTTAGTAAATACCATAGCTTTTACACTGGCTTCGGGAATATTATTTATTATAAAAGAACAACCTTTGTTTTCCCTGAGTATTAATTACTGGCACTGGTATGCTGTTCCCTATTTCATTTTACTCGGAATCTTAGCCGGAATCCATTCGGTTTTCCTTACCAAAACGGTTTTGTTCTTTAAAAAGTATTTTTCTAAAATTAATAATGATTATCACAGAATAATTATTGGAGGCCTTATTTTGAGTCTGGCTATATTGATTTTTCCTCAATTGTATGGTGATGGTTACCATGCCATGAAAGGCTTATTTTCAGGTTCCATACCAGCTGTAACTTCAGGATTTATAATGACTTTTTTGGGAATCATTATTTTAAAACCCATAGTTACTTCAGCAACTTTGGCTTCGGGCGGTGATGGTGGTTTATTTGCACCAAGACTATTTATTGGGGCCTTTCTTTTATCATTGCTTCCCAATATGCTGAATTCTTTTAATGCTGATGTTATTCCGGTTAATTTTATGGTAATTGGTATGGCAGCGGTTTTGAGTGCAAGCATACATGCACCTTTTACCGCTTTGTTCTTAGTTTGCGGAATGATTGACGATTATACCTTGTTTTTCCCTATTATGATTACGTGCCTTATTGCCAAATCTACATCAAAAATGATTTTTCCGTTTACCGTTTACAGTTATTCAAAATCAGCGGTTAACTCTTAGAATAATCCTTTTGCCTATATTTTGATTAGCAATGAAAATAAGTTTACTATTTTTATCCCTTAAAATGAATCCTTATGAAATCAGCCAGACTTTCTTTGACAGCAGTTTCTGTTTTACTTCTATTTTCCTGCCAGAATAAATCGGGAAATAAATTTGACAAACTAAAAAAAATGGAGTGGCTCATTGGAAGCTGGGAACAAAAACTCCCTGAAGGCACCCTTACCGAAACCTGGTCCAGAGAAAATGACAGCACGTTTTCGGGAACCAGCTATTTTATAAAGGAAAAAGACACTATCCATTCGGAATCCATTTCCCTGACACAAAATAAAGAGGAGTTATTATATATTCCGACAGTTATTGGTCAAAACAATGATGAGCCGGTTACTTTTAAACTGACATCAGAAGCAGAAAATACTTTTACTTTTGAAAATCCGACCCATGATTATCCTCAAAAAATTACTTATAAAAAAGTAAACGAAACTAATTTGCTGGCCTCTATTTCCGGAAAACAACAGGGAAAAGAAAGCAAAGAAAGTTATCCAATGAAGAAAAAATAACTATTATATAATTAAAATATATTATCCTACACCCCATTTTACATGGGGTTTTCTTTTTCTACAACATTCACATTCAATCGCTTAAATTTATTATTTAAAATTAGTCTAAATAAATTTTGTTATAATTAATCAAGAAGATATATTTGCAATATTATTTTTAATTAATCTAAATAAGAATGAAAAAGCCAATACATTTATTATTTTCATTGCTGCTGGTTGTATCAACATTGCATGCGCAGGAAAAAAACGAAAAAGTAAAAGATTCCATTCAACATCTCAAAGAGGTAAAAGTCAATACCGACAAGTACAAATACAAGAGGGAGAAAAGCAACACCGTTTCTAAACTTCCTTTAAATAATATCGAAAATCCTCAGGTATACAATACCGTTACTTCTGAATTATTGAAAGAACAAGTCGTAACCAATCTTAACGATGCTCTTAAAAATGCAACGGGAATAAGCCGCTTATGGGAATCAACCGGACGTGGTGAAGACGGAGCTGAATATTACTCAATGCGCGGGTTTGCCGTACAGCCAACAATGGTTAATGGGTTACCGGGCTTAAATAACGGAAGCATCGATCCTATTAATATTGATAATATTGAAGTTATCAAGGGCCCTTCAGGTACCTTGTTTGGCAGCAGCCTGATTTCTTATGGAGGTCTAATCAATATAGTAACCAAAAAACCTTATCAGAAATTTGGAGGAGAACTAAGTTATAATTCCGGGACCTACGGAATGGATCGGATTACAACCGATATCAATATTCCTTTAAATGCCAATGCCTCCGTGAGGATAAATACGGCTTATCAAAATCAAAATTCATTTCAGGATGCGGGTTTTTCTAAATCACTATTTGTAGCTCCTTCATTGAGTTATAAGGTAAATGACAAATTATCCTTCCTTATCAATACCGAATTTACCAATAGAACTTCAGCCAATGCTCCAATGATTTTCTTAAGCAGGTATTCTCCCCTTTCATTCCATTCTATGGATTTATTTGAAAAAAACTATAAGAACTCCTATACGAGTAACGAACTGACCATAAGCAACCCAACTTTCAATATGCAGGCACAGATGTTTTATAAACTGTCAGAACAATGGACCTCGCAAACAGTATTATCAAGAAGTAATACCAAGAC
>CAMFLD010000434.1 GCA_945957245.1 uncultured Flavobacterium sp.
GTATTGAGAAATATCGGGGTGCCTATTGGTCATACCTTAATTGCCTTTGATGCAACGCTTAAAGGGTTGAACAAACTGTTGCTTAACGAATCCAAATTCGCAGAAGATTTAGAAAAAAACTGGGCTGTAGTTGCCGAAGCTATACAAACCATTCTAAGAAGGGAAGGTTATCCAAATCCTTATGAAGCTCTGAAAGGATTAACCAGAACCAACTCGGTTATCGACAAAAAAGCGATACACGATTTTATTGCTACCTTGAATGTTTCTGAAACCATTAGAGAGGAATTGTTGCAAATCACACCATCCAATTATACCGGATTATGAAAATACGATTTGGATTTATTCTCATCAGTATCTTCCAAATTCTTCTTTTCTCCTGTAAGAATGACAAAACCATTCAGGAAACGCCTATTAGTGAAAAAGCCGACGCTAATCAGAATAATGCAAAACAAGCAGATGAATTAAAGAAACTGACCATTGATTTTTTTGATTGGTATAAGCATAACAGGGATAGACTCTATAAATTTGATTATTTGAAAGGCGGTGATCATACCGAAAATGATTCCACAGCATTTTATATTGACAGAAAAGAATTAGCCAAGTATATTAAAGAATATGAAAAGTGTGGCTTCCTGAGTAAAGGCTATGTAAATGCTTATAGAAAGCAACTCAATGACGTAGCCAACAATCTTGATCGTGAAAAATATTATGATGGTGTCATTGAAGGACTGGATTATGACTATGTGACACAAAGCCAGGACGATGAAGAAATTCTAAATAACATTCAATCCCTGCATCAGCTTAACTTTAAAATCAAAACCGAACATACCGCAACGGCTTATTATGAAGTAATTCCAACATTATTTTTAACGGTCAATTATATCAGGGAAAACAAATGGCTTATTGATAATTATATTTTTGAGTATAAGCCTTAAATATTTTACAGATATTCTCCATGCTGTGTAATATCCAATCCTAATTCTTCCTTTTCTTCGCTAACTCTTAGTTTTGTGATTTTATTTGTAATGAAAAATAAAGCATAGGAAACACTAAAAGCAAACACTGAAACACAGATAAGAGCTGTTATTTGGTTAATGAATAATTTGGTTTCACCAAACAAAAGCCCTTGATCGGTAATTGCCGGGTTGATGGCTTTTGAGGCGAATACACCTGTCAAAACCATTCCGACCATTCCGCCAACTCCATGACAGGCAAAAACATCAAGTGCATCGTCAATTTTTCCTTTGGGGAATTTGCTCACAGCAAGATTGCTCACGATGCTTGAAATAATTCCAATGGTAATGGCATGGGCAATACTAACATATCCTGCTGCCGGAGTAATGGCAACCAACCCAACAACTGCACCAATGCAGGCGCCCATAGCGGATAATTTATGTCCCAGTATTTTATCAAAAAACACCCACGTCATCGAAGCGGCTGCAGCAGCTACAGTTGTTGTTCCTAATGCCTGAGCAGCCAGACTATTGGCTCCCATTGCTGAGCCTGCATTAAATCCGAACCAGCCAAACCACAATAAGCCAGTTCCCAAAAGAACATAAGTAATCCGGGCCGGATTTGTTTTTTGGACTTTCCTTTTGCCCAGGAACATGGCGCCAGCCAATGCAGCCCAACCGGCACTCATGTGAACTACGGTTCCGCCGGCAAAATCAAGCACTCCCATTTTAAAGAAAAAGCCATCAGGATGCCAAGTGCAGTGGGCGAGAGGGGTATAGACAAACAATATAAACAATACCATAAATAAAAGATAAGACCAAAACCGAATACGTTCTGCAAATGCTCCTGTGATTAGGGCTGGAGTAATAATGGCAAATTTAACCTGAAAAAGGGCAAACAGGAGTAAAGGTATTGTTGGAGCCAAAGACCAAGCGGTATTAGCATTGACATTATTGAAAAAAAGATTAGGCATAGGATTGCCTATAAATCCACCAATGCTGGGTCCAAAGCACAAACCGTAAGCAATTATTACCCATAGTATACTTACGATTACCATAGCCATAAAGCTTTGCAGCATGGTACTGATTACATTCTTTTTGCCTACCATTCCGCCATAAAAGAATCCTAATCCCGGTGTCATAAGTAAAACTAAGGCGGTAGCAACAATCATCCAGGCGGTATCGCCCGTGTCGAATTTAATGTTAGAAACCGGAGTAGCTCTATTGAGGAAAATCAGATTGGAAAACAAAGACAATATCAGAATCGTGAGTAAGATTATGCTTAGAACAATTTTTCGGGTTGACATGATATTTTTTTTATAAAAATATTCATTTTTTGATTTTAACCCATAAAAAATTAACCTTAAAATTATATTTTTATTGAATAATTAATTTATATCCCTATAAATTTTAGGGTACATAAAATTATTTAATTTTTTTATCATTTTTTCAATCAGATTTAAAACAAAAAAGGTACAAGATTTTACTTGTACCTTTTTTAACTATAAAATTTGTTGGTTTACCTCGAATAATTTGGAGCTTCTTTGGTAATGGTAACATTATGAGGATGGCTTTCACCGATTCCGCTAGTTGTAATCCTTACAAAACGCCCGGTTTCTTTAAGTGTTGGGATATCTTTTGCTCCACAATATCCCATTCCGGCACGCAGTCCTCCAACAAACTGTTGCATGCTTTCATTTAATTCTCCTTTGTAAGGTACACGACCTACGATACCTTCGGGAACCAGTTTCTTGATATCATCTTCAACATCCTGGAAATAACGGTCTTTGGAGCCTTCCTGCATCGCTTCAACAGAGCCCATTCCACGATAGGATTTGAATTTTCTTCCTTCAAAAATTATTGTCTCTCCCGGAGATTCTTTG
>CAMFLD010000435.1 GCA_945957245.1 uncultured Flavobacterium sp.
GAAACTGGTTGCGTTAAAACCTTTGAATGATTTTTTAAATAGGGCTTTGGAAACAGAAGAATAGTCAAATGTCGAAAAAACGGATTCTTTTTCTTGGCGAAACCTATCGTGCCGATGCCATTACCTGGATGAATGGTCTAAGGGATTTTGGCGACTTTGAAATCTTGACCTGGGAACTAAAAACCAGAAGTGAAGGTGTAAACCGTCCAATGCGACTTTTAGAATTAGTAAAGGCGATTTTAACCATTCGAAAGACTATAAAAAAAATCAATCCGGATATGGTTATTGCCGAAAGGACTACCAGCTATGGCTTTCTGGCTGCTGTTTCTGGAATCAAACCCATTGCAATTGCCCAACAAGGCATTACCGATTTATGGCCTTTGAACTCTCCTCTGTATATCTTTAAAAAAATATTACAGGATTATGCCTTCAAAAAAGCTGATTTAATCCACGCCTGGGGAAAAGTGATGGCTGATCACATGGAACAAAGTAAAGTGGATATGTCAAAAGTGATGGTTTTGCCTAAAGGAATCAACCTTGATTTTTTTCAGTATCGGGAAAATCACGATTATTCTGTAATTAATGCAGTAGTGACTAGGTCTCTGGAGCCCGAGTATAAGCATGATGTTATCCTGAAAGCTTTTGCTTTGATTAAACAAAAAAATATCCCTTTCCGGCTAACCATTATTGGTGACGGAACCGAATTGAGAAACCTAAAGCTTCTGGCTAAACAACTTGAAATTGACGATGAAACAGCATTTACCGGAAGAATCAGCAATGATACAATCCCCAAGTATCTACAGAATTCCAATTTTTATATCAGTATGCCGGTTACTGAAGGAGTTTCGGCCTCGCTTTTTGAGGCTATGGCAAGCGGTAGTTTCCCTATTGTCAGTGACTTACCAGGTAATCGATGCTGGTTGAAAGAAAAAGTTAACGGAATACTTGTACCGACCGAAAATCATGTTAAATTAGCCGAAGAATTGGAGTGGGCTTTTAACAACACAAACATTATAAAAAAGGCTACCGCAGACAATAGGAAATTTGTTGAGGAACATGCTAATTACAGCAAAAACATGAAGATAATTGCTAATGCTTATACTAACTTAATAAAGCTTAAATCAACTAATTAGAGGAAGAGGGATATGTGCGGGATTAATGGAATTTTCCATTTGAATTATAAACAGGTTGATCAGAACCAACTTATCAAAATGCGGGACATCCTCGAACACCGGGGACCAGATGATGCAGGCCTATACATGAATAACAACATCGGCTTAGGCCACAGGCGTTTATCTATCATTGACACCTCATCAGCCGGGCATCAGCCTTTTATTTCCGATAACGGGCGTTATATCATCGTCTTTAATGGAGAAATCTACAATTACAAATCGTTCTATCCCGAATTAAAAGGTAAAGGCATCGAACTGAAATCGGGCTCCGATACTGAAGTTTTGCTCAAACTATATGAACTTTATGGCCTGGAAATGTTGCACCGTCTCAATGGAATGTTTGCTTTTGCCATTTGGGACAACCTTACCAAAAAACTTACACTCTGCCGTGACAGAATGGGCGTAAAACCACTCTACTATTGCATTTACAGAGAAACTTTATATTTTGCTTCCGAGCAAAAAGCCTTATTTGCTGCCGGTGTGCCTATCCAAATTTCAGAAAGCGGTATGGAAGAATACATTTTCAATCGTTTTGTTGCCGGGGAAGACACCTTATTTACTGAGGTAAAAAAACTGCTGCCCGGGCACCACATGGTAATTGATGAAAATGGAAATACCAAAACTACCCGATGGTGGAATCTAAAAGAGATGATTCAAAACCATGCAGAGATAATTAACCCAAAGAAATGGTTTGAGGAAACCTTTTTTGAATCGGTTAAACTACGTATGGTTAGCGATGTTGCCGTTGGGGTTTTACTGAGCGGCGGGTTGGACTCCTGCTCTATTTTATCATCCTTACATCATCAGGATTTTGAAAAAATTCAAACTTTCAATATCAGTTTTTCTGAAGAAGAACATAACGAATACCATTTGGCAAAAAAAATAACCGATGAATATGGTTATGTATTCAACCATACGAAACTGGAAAATGAAAGCCTATATCAGAACCTTATTGAATCATCCTATTATCAGGATGAACCGATAATGCACCTCAATGAGCCGCATTTGCTTTCGATTGCTAAAATGGCGAAACCAAAAGTCAAAGTATTGCTTTCCGGCGAAGGAGCCGACGAGTTGATGGGTGGTTATGTTAGATATAAAGCACTTAAAAACCCTACTTTGCTAAAAGTAATTTCACAAATCAGCAAACTGGAGACTTTTAGCAAAAAACCCCGATATGACAAGCTTTTAAGGTATTCCAAAATCAATAATGAATCTGACTTAGTAATTTTTAATGGTTCCAATGTTTACCCGGATGATATTAATGCCTTCTATGGCAATATTGACAAACCGATAAATGAATACCGTTACAACATCCTTAAAGAAGCACGGGAACTATATCCGAATAACCTTCAACGTCAGGCATTGTACTTTGACCAACATACTTATATGTGTTCTCTTTTGGACAGGAATGACCGTTGCACCATGGGAACTTCTATCGAATGCCGGGAACCGTTTTTAGATCAAAGGCTTATTGCCGGTTTGGGGACTCTGGAAGATAAATGGATGTTTACAGGTAAAAAAGGAAAGTTCATTTTAAAAAGTACCATGGAAGACAAACTTCCAAAGGAAATTCTAGAATTCAGAAAAATTGGATTGAGCGCTCCCTGGGGAAGCTATTTGATGAATTATCCTTTATTTATTGACGAGTTAGATAG
>CAMFLD010000436.1 GCA_945957245.1 uncultured Flavobacterium sp.
TTCCTGTGCAAATGCTGTTATTCCAACAGTCAATAATGCAGCCAAAATTAATTTTCTCATTTTTCTATTTATTTTTAATGTTACTTGTTTATTAGGACAAAGATGTCTGTTAAAGGTTTAATGTTTAACAAATATTTATAAAATCAGATGCTGTTAAATTTTTTAATATCAGTTGTCAATTGCCTGAAGACCTGGCTTTAAGGTCATTGAGCATTCTTTCATGCGTTTCAAGAAATTGTTTGTCGTCATAACTTAATCTCAGCTTCCTGAAGTCGCCCATGTACTTTTCGGCTTTTTCAAAATTATTAGTCACTATAGTAGCGAAAATTAGGTTTTTTAGAATAGCTGTCCCTACTTTTTCATCAATCCTGGCTTTACTGTCGTCGTAATTTACTTCAGAGATTACTTTTTCCCAAATAGCAATGGCATTATCAATGTCTTTTACAGCTTCCTCAGTATTAGCTGAATAGTTTTTGTAACCTGAAACCGCAAAGTCCTTAGCTTTTTCAACATCGTCATATTCTCCTTTTTTGTTTTTTACATAAAACAAAACCACATTACGTGTGACTTTTGGATAACCGTAAGTTTCGTTAAGGTAATTGTTGATATAACCCAGAATTTTTTCGGTATAGGGTCTTTCAATGCTCATCCGGTTAGGTTTTGAAGCCGTTGTAAGCACTTCATAGCTTCCGGTTTCTCCATAAATACCCGTTTTCAGGGTTTCGTTGTTTAACTTTATCTCAAGATTAGTTGGCATGCGGTATTTGGTGATATACTGTGTTTGCTTGGTAGTGAATTTCTCCCTCGTTTGTGGATTGTAATTCTCCACATTTACAATTGAAGCCACAGGTTCGATCCATTCAAATGGTTTAAAGTCAATTTTAATCCGCATTCCTCCGGGGCCTTCAGCAAAGCCATTAATGTAGATATAGTTTTTTGCCAAAACTTCCGGATTCATTATAATGACATCGCTCGTATTTATTGATTCTATCTGCGGTTGAGGAGGGTAGACAAATGTTGGCTTCGGCGGAATTTTAAGTTCAGGTCTTTTGTCTTCAAGCATCAGTTTTTCAAGCTTTGACATTTTGTTGAACTCATCACTTTCCAGTTTGTACTTTTCTTTGGCCAAAGCAACGCTTTTGTCATATTCCTTGAGCGTTACTTCATCATAATACTTTTGAGCTTCCTTGACCTTGTCTGGATAGTTTTTTAAATCCTGCTGGTATTTTTCTTCAGCAATTTTCCTGAAACTACTGTCGTCTTTCAGGTAAGGTGTAGTGATGACGCAACTGAATGTCTTAATGTTATCCGGCAGTACTTTTTTTGGAAAAAGAGTTTGTGTGAAAGCCATCTGTACATTCTGAATGACCTGTGCATTGGCATTGGCTAAACTAAAAAATAAGGCTGTTATTGCTATAGTTTTTTTCATCATATTAGAATTTTAAATAACCGTATTTTTCTCTTGATGGCGATTTAGCCCTTACAATATATTTTCCATCCTGAACATAAATACTGATACTTGTATCCAGGTCGAAATTCTCTTTCAGGGTTCCATAATATTCATCTGCATATTCTATTTCCAATCCGTTGCCCGGAATAAGGTCGCCAGAGACTTTATTTCCACGGTCGTCATAGTTTTCCATCATAATAAAACGGTCGTTAAAGACACGTTTGCCCAATTGTGTTTTTTGAGTGTCATTATACAAAATAGTCAATTGGTTATCTCTGATAAAATACAGGTATGACAAATAACGGCCATTATCATTCATGGTTTTTTCTTCGCTGAAAGGAACATCTTTAAACCATTCCAACTTACCGGTTTCATTGTCCAGTTTTCCAAAAACAATAGAACTGTTGTAATAGGTATAATCATATTCCCAATTAAAGGATTGCCCCGGAGCAACTGGTTTCGCTTTTTTCTCAGTAATCATTTTATCTCCAAAAAACCAGGTTTTCAAACCGTCAAAAACAAAGTCTTTGATTAGCAGGCTTCCGATTTCTTTGGTTTCGCTTTTTTCGATGTATATTTTTTCCCCACTTTTATTGAATTTAGCGGCATAAAAGCCGTCAGCCGGAATGTTGCCTCCATAAACCTGAACCGCCTTTGAGCCAATACGGGTATATAATCCGTGTAAATAAAAATCATCATTAAGGAAATGGCCTTTAAAAGTATGGATTTGGAAATCATTGTCTAACTTTAAGTTGGTTTCGGTCATTTCCTGTTTGCTTTTATCCCAAAAGAAAAGCGTTTTAAAAGGCTTCTCTTTAGCTAAGTCAATCACTTTTACAAAATACATATTGCCCTGATTGCTGATGTAGAAATTTCCGGCACTGTTGGTTCGGTTCATGTAGGGAGTCACGAAACTGATTTCGCCCACCGATTTGAGGTTTTTATCAAAAACAACGGCATTAATCTTTTCCTGGGCTTTTTTATCAAAATCAAATCGCTTAGTTATACCATAAAACTGCTTATTGTCTGATTGTACAACATTATAATCAGTATTTCTTCCCGGCATCTTGGCAATAAGTACAGGTTCAGATTTTGTTCCCGTTTCAATATTTACCTTTATGTAAAACAATTCTCTTTCCTTGGTTTTGGTATTGAAATCATCCATAAAAAGAATAAAATTCACACCACTTTCCTGAAACAATTCCAAATTGGAACTTGTAGCCATTCCCATGACCGGTTGTTTTGTTGAAAGGTCAATGGATTTAACTTTGTTAAGTTTAGCCAGATCCATCGCATTGACGTTGATCTCCTTATTGAAGATTTTCTCATTGTAACGAATATTAATCTGGTACAAAGAATTGCCCGAGATGTAGTGGT
>CAMFLD010000437.1 GCA_945957245.1 uncultured Flavobacterium sp.
TACTCCACCTGAATCCTGACCTGTTAATAGACTATTCAAATCTATAATTCCAACAGAAGCACAAACTGATGGTGCCGGTGTAACGGCCGTACCTGCTGATATAGGATTTACAACGTTGAATGTTATATTAGCATCTTCAGTAGTATTCGAACAGCCACTGGTTGTAGTAATAGTAGTAATAGTTAGTGTATAACTTCCGGCAGTTGGAAAAACAGAAGCCGGAATTGTAAACTGCCCAACACCTCCTGTAATGGTCACATCGCCTGAGTTCCCTGTTGTAGGAGTTCCTGTTGGAATAGTATAATCAAACTGATAGGTTCCGTCAGGAAGATTGACTGCACCTGTAATATCAACAACTGCATTAGCACCCAAGCAAATAGATGAAACTGCAAGATTTGTATTGTCAATTTGAACTACCGGATTAATGGTAATAGTTCCTGTAACGTTAGTCAAAGTAGACTGACAGGTTGAAGCGGTATCCTGAATTGTATTGAATGTTATGGTTGTAACACCAGTATTAGGAATGTTAGCTGTAGGAATGGTAAAACTTCCAGTCCCTCCTGAAATAGTAACGGTTACGGTTTGGTTTGCCAATGTATTACTACCGCTTAAACTATAATTCAAGTTATAAGTTCCATTAATCATTCCTGTTAATGCAACAACCGCATCAGTTCCTACGCAGGCATTAGCATTCGTAACATTTGAAGAAGCCAAAGCCGGATTTGGTAACACAATAAATGACACATCCTGTGTAAACGTCCCACATGTATTTGTCACTGAATAAGTATAGGTATAAGTTCCGGCTGTAAATCCGGAAATATCAACCGGATTTGTAACTGACCATGTTCCGCCCGCACCCTGACCTGTTAGAAGCGTATTCAAATCAAGTGTACCCACTGAAGTACAAACCGAAGGCGGCGTAACAGCTGTTCCGGCAGATAATGGAGTCACTACTCCAAAAGTTATATTAGCATCCTGGCTGGTATTAGAACAACCCGAAGTTGTTGTAATTCCACTGATGGTTATCGTATAATTCCCAGCGGTAGTAAACGAAGTCCCAGGAACATTAAAATGTCCTACTCCTCCCGTAATGACCACATCGCCGGAGTTACCTGTTGGCGGAGTAGCTGTAGGAATTGAATAGTCAAACTGATAAGTTCCATCAGGAAGATTAACAGCATTGCTAATATCAACAACCGCATCCGAACCTAAGCAGATAGATGAAACCGCTATATTGGTATTATCAATCTGTACTAAAGGTCTAACGGTAATTGTTGCAATTATGTTTACTAAGTTAACCTGACAGGTTGAAGCGGTATCCTGAATTGTATTGAATGTTATTGTAGTTGTTCCGGTATTTGGTAGACTCGCTGTTGGTATAGTAAAACTTCCAGTTCCTCCCGATATTGTAACCGTTATAGTTTGGTTAGCCAATGTATTACTGCCACTTAAACTATAAACTAAATTATAAGTGCCATCAGTCATACCAGTTAAGGTAACTGTTGCATCGGTTCCAACACATGCTGCCGTATTAGTCACATTTGATGTATTTAATACCGGATTCGGTAACACAATAAATGATACATCTCTGGTTACTGTTCCGCAAGTATTTGTTACAGAGTATGTATAAGTATAAGTTCCGGATGCAAAACCGGAAATATCAACAGGGTTTGCAACCGACCATGTGCCTCCTGCATCCTGGCCTGTCAAAAGTGTATTCAAATCTACTGTTCCCACAGAAGTACAAAGGGATGGTGGCGTTACAGCACTTCCAGGGTTTGGCAATGGATTTACAACTACCGTAACTGTTGAAGCCGCATTATTACATGGGGCTGTTCCTGTAACCGTATAAGTAAAATGATATGTTCCTACTCCAACTGCAGATGGGTTAAAAATATTATTGGCCAATGCACCTGTAGCATCGTCATCATTCCAGCTGCCTGTTTCTTGAGTTCCATTGAGTCCTGAAGTTAAATCAAGAGAAGTGATATTGGCACAGGTATTTAATGTTTGTCCGGTTCCACCACTATTTGGCGCCTGTATTATACTAACTGTTACAGTGGCTGTTGAAGGAGTAATACATGTTCCACCAACCGTGTAAGTATAAGTCCCGGCAGTATCTAGAGCCGGATTAAATACCCCTGTTCCACTTGCTAATGTTGGTGTCCAAACACCTCCTGCCTGTGGAGTCCCTCCAAGTGACAGGAATAAATCCTGTGGAGTTCCATTGGAACAAAATGTTTTAGTTCCGTTTGTCCCAGCATCCGGTATTGGATTTACTGTTACCGAAATAGTAGCAAAATCATTAGAGCAAGGTGCTGTTCCTGATAAAGTATAAACGTAATTCCCCTGAGGATCTAACGCCGGATTAAATACTCCTGAACCACTTGTCATGGCTGGTGACCAAGTTCCACCGGGTTGGGCATTTGGCCCTAACAATAAAAATAAATCCTGAGGTGGATTATTTACACAAATTACAAGTGAGTTATCAGTTCCGGCTTCAGGTCCCGGTGTAACATTAACTGTAACAGTAGCCGAATCATCAACACAAGGAGCAATTCCCGTAATTGTATAAGTATAAACTCCCGATACATCTACAGCTGGATTGAACATTCCTGAACCACTAGCAAGAGCTGGTGACCATGTTCCTCCTGGCTGCGGTGTTCCTCCTAACGAAAGGAATAAATCTACAGAATTCTGGTTAGAACAAATAGTAAGTGTTCCGTCATTTCCAGCATCAGGAACCGGATTAATCACAACCGTAGTCTGGCCGGGTTGGCTCGGACATGTGGTGGCTGTATTGGTGATTACTACAC
>CAMFLD010000438.1 GCA_945957245.1 uncultured Flavobacterium sp.
TAGTTTTATTTGGTTTTTACTAACCATAAAATAATGTACTTTTGAATTAAATATATTTTCCGCTTGAAAAATAGTCTCACAAAAATATCATTATTTATTCTAATTGGAACTATCATCCTTGGATGCAATACCACTAAAAAGGTTCCTAACGGGAAATCACTCCTTACTAAAAACAACATTTATGTTGATGGGAAAAAGAATAATGTTGAAGATGTTTTCAATCAGCTTTATCAAAAACAGAACACTTCTATTCTGGGTTACCACCTTCGTCTGAACCTTTATAACCTTGCCAAAGAAAAAACAGATTCTATTTACAGGGCAAAGTTTATTAAGGATCCGAAAAAGTATTTTCGGAAAGTAAAATGGCTTTCAAAGAAGCAGGTAAAAAGGCTTGGTCAGTCCTTCTGGTACTCCGGAATACATGATTTTTTGAGGAAAACCGGTGAAGCTCCTGTTATTTTGGATACCGTAAGTGCCCATAAATCGCAAAGACGCCTGCAGGCTTATTACTTTTTCCGGGGTTATTTTGACACTAAGGTTAAGTATAAAATTGATACTATCGGACCTAAAAAAGTAAAACTCAGATGGGACATTGTAACCGGAACACCTTATAAAATAGACACTATTAGTAGTTCTATATCGAGTAAACCTCTTGATTCCATCTTTCAGTTGCGGAAAAAATATTCACGTATAAAAAAGGGTGACAAGTTTGAAAAAGCCAATATCGATGCTGAGATTACCCGGATTACTGAAGATTTCAGGAATAACGGAGCTTTTCGTTTCCAGCAGAATTATATCAATTTTGATATTGACACCCTAAATCCGAAGCATCTTGTGAATGTTGACATGGCTATTGAAAATGAATCTGTGCGTGTGGAAGATAGTGTTTATAATGTCCCTTTTGAGTTGTATAAAATCAACAAGGTTAATATTTATACTGATCATACCCCTACTAATCAAAATGCGGTTATAAAAGACAGTACGGTTTATAAGGATTTTACTTTATACAGTGTCAATAAGTTGAAATACCGCCCTAAAGCCATTACAGATGGTGTTTTCATTAACAAAGGAAATTATTTTTCCGACAACAAAACAGCACTGACTTCCAAATACCTCAGCAACCTTAAGGTATTCAACTATCCATTAATACAGTACCTTCAGGATGAAAAAGATAAAAATGGCCTTATTGCCAATATTTATCTGACTCCAAGAAAAAAATATACGTTTGGTTTTTCTACTGATTTTACGCATTCCAATATCCAGGATTTTGGTATTTCGGGAAATACTTTCCTGGGGATACGAAATGTCTTTAATGGAGCAGAGACTTTTGAAATTGGATTCCGGGGCAATATTGGAGCTTCCAAAGACATGGCAAATCCACACAATAACTTTTTCAATATTTCCGAAATCGGAGTGGATGCCAAGCTGAATTTTCCCCGCATATTTTTACCGTTCAAAACTGATAAAATCATCCCAAAATCGATGATTCCTTATACTACTATCAGTGCCGGTTATTCTAAGCAGACCAATATTGGTTTGGATAAACAGAATTTCACAAGTTCCCTGGTTTATAACTGGACGCCACGAAAAGGTATGAATTTCCGTTTTGACATGTTTAATGTGCAGTTTGTACGGAACATCAACCCGGGAAATTATTTTAACGTTTACCGTTCTTCGTTTAAGGCTTTGAATCAGTTGGCAATTGACAATAATGCTGACCTTGCATATTTTGTGAATAATAATTACAGCGAAGGGTTAATTATTAATGATGGGGTAAATAATTTCATAGACTATTTTAATACCCATCAAAGTGATTTTTCAACTGGCGATATAAAAACGATCAACAGTATTGTTGAGCAACGCAAAAGGCTGACAGAAGACAACCTGATTTTTGCCTCGAGCATTACTTTTAGTAAAACTTCACAAAGAAATCTATCGGATAATAATTTCTATGCTATAAAAGCTAAAGTAGAATCGGCCGGAAATTTGATCTCATTACTATCCAGTGCTGCCAAACTGGATCAGAATGGAGCCAAAAAAGTATTTGGTGTAGAGTTTTCACAATATATAAAAACGGAATTTGAGTTTATCAAACACTGGGATTTGAGCCGTAAAAAAGTATTAGCTGCTAAAGCTTTTGCCGGCATTGCAATCCCTTATGGAAATTCTAAAAGTGTTCCGTTCTCCCGAAGCTACTTTGCCGGAGGAACCAACGATATCCGTGCGTGGCAATCTTATAATCTGGGACCGGGTAAAACGGGTTCCGTTCAGGATTTTAATGAAGCCAATATGAAATTGCTGTTCAGTACTGAGTTTCGTTTCAATATCTTCCAGCAGCTTAATGGTGCTTTCTTTGTAGATTCCGGGAATATCTGGAATATTAAAGACATCACGGTGGATGAAAAGGCCATTTTTTCGGGCTTAAGGTCGTTGGAGAATATCGCAGTTGGTTCTGGTTTTGGGTTTAGATATGACTTCAATTTCTTTGTGGTACGCCTTGATTTGGGCTTTAAAACTTACAATCCTGCGAATGCGGAAAGTGAAAAATGGTTCAAGGAAATGCGCTTCGACAAATCAGTCATAAATATTGGAATTAATTATCCTTTCTAAAATCAGAAATTATTATTTTTGTACACTTAACTTAAAAAAAACGCAATAATGTCGCATAATATTAAACCTGGAGTTGCCACTGGAGATGAAGTTCAAGCCATTTTTGCTTATGCAAAGGAAAAAGGATTCGCACTTCCTGCAGTAAATGTAATTGGCTCAAGCACTATTAATGG
>CAMFLD010000439.1 GCA_945957245.1 uncultured Flavobacterium sp.
CTGTAGCACCCCAAATGAAATGTCCGTTTACCATAAAACCGGGAACGTCAATAGTATCAGCATAAGAAGTTTTGATCGCATTGGTTTTCAGTATTTTATCATCAAGGAAATCCGAAAGTGCAAATTCAACAATACCGGCTACTTCATCTTCCTGTAATACAAATTCCAACTCTTCACGGCTGTAACCTAAAAAAGGATATACCATAAAATTACTTGGCGGTATATATACTTCGGTAAAAGGACGTATGATGTTGATGGAATTGGGGTGAACTCCAATTTCCTCATGAGTCTCCCTCAATGCCGTTTGCTTAAGGTCAAAATCATAGGATTCTACTTTTCCACCCGGAAAGGCAATTTGTGATGAATGCACCCCATTATAAGATGTCCGTAGTATCAACGCCAAATAGGTTTGAAAATTCCTGGGATAAAAAAGCATCATTACCGCTGCCTTTTTGGGAACAACTTTTGAAAAATCAGTTTTCCTGATGAGTTCTTCCCTATTTGGAGGAACCATTTTTAGATGGGCTTGTGTTGCCGGAAGGTCAACATTTAGTAATTTTGGGGCATATTTTAAAAACTCATCGAAATGCATGATAGTTATTTTGAAATATAAAGTTACCGTAAAAAATCAATGCATTCAAATTTTAACAAACTAAAATGTACAGTAAAGAAGAAGCCATACAGATAAAAAAAGATTTTTGGACTGCTTTTGCAACGGCTTATCCGAGAAAATGGCTTTTGTATGACACTAAGATTAAAGATGTTACTTTTAAATTTTATATCGATAATAAAAAAGCACAAGTTCAATTAGACATTGAGCCCAAAGACGAGGAAAAACGAAAAATTTATTACGAAAAAATTGAATCCTTAAAAACCATTTTACTGGAAGAATACCTGCCAGAGGCTATTTTGGAGCGTAATTTTTATCTCGAAAGTGGTAAGGTTATCAGCAGGATTTGGGTCGAAAAATTGGGAGTAAGCCTCAACAATAAAAGCTATTGGTCAGAGATTTTTGATTTCTTCAATGAAACAATGAGCCAGTTTGAATACTTTTTTTACGAATACGAAGATTACATTAAAGATTTAGAAATCAATACCTAACGAAGGATTACATCTTTAACGACTTCCTTTCCTATTTCTTCATTGATCATTTTGATAATTTTTTGCTTCCCGTAACTTAGTTCTTCTCTAAGCACAGCCGAAGTTAACGAAACATAAAGTGTTGATCCTTTCAGTACCACCTCCTTTGTATAACTGTTAACACCATTTCCCATAAGAGATTTCCAAGCCTCCTGAACGTTAATTCTGTCCATACCTGCCTGCAGGTTATTTTTTTCAATAAACTGCTTTAAAACATCTCCAATGGAACCTTCGTTGCTCGTTCTTTTAGCCATTTATTTAATTGAAAAAGGTTTAAATCTTTTATAAGTGTAAATCAGTTTTTGTTGATTTTTGACTACCAACGTAGAATCTTCCAACGTTATAATTTCTTCATTCCATTTGCCATAATCCGTCTTGCTTTCAATGAAATAAGAATTGTCCTTTTGAAAAACCCTAATCTTTTCTTTAATATTGTTGGTTAGGAATTTACCGTCAAACTGAGGCATTACTTTTTGGCGAAAGCCAATACCTTCTTTCAATTCAAAATAATCAATAGTTTCATTAACCTTGTAATCTTTGGTCTGACCATCTTCTAATGTAACTGCTTTTATTTCCCAATATCCATTAAGTTTATTGATGTCTTCCTTTTTAATATTAGAATGACATGAAATCAATGCCATAGCTAAAAACAAGAATGCGACTTTTTTCATTATTGAATCTTAAATTACTTATCGCAAATTTAATTTTTTTAAAACCATAATACCAGAGAAAACAGAAATTAAAATAGGAACATTAAACTATTTTCTATCTTTAGAGTCCAAAGTAAAACGCAACCTATCACTATGAAAAATTTTCTCCTGCTCCCATTACTATTTTTATTTCTTACCAATTGCAGTTCCAATTCCTCAGGTTCTGACGATAATCCCACGCCTACTCCTGTAGAACAAATGTACTTCCCTCCCAATGATGGAAGCACTACTTGGGAAACTAAAACCATTAGTAGTTTGGGATGGAATCAGGCTGCCGTTCAACCACTGCTGGATTATCTTCAATTGAAGCATTCCAAATCCTTTATGATTTTGGTAAATGGGAGGATTGTTATGGAAAATTATTTCAATGGTCACTCTGCTACAACACCCTGGTATTGGGCAAGTGCCGGCAAAACATTAACATCCACTGTTACGGGAATTGCGCAGCAGGAAGGTTTGCTTAATATTAATGATAAGGTTTCAGATTATATTGGTGCAGCGTGGACTAATGAGCCTTTAGCTAAAGAAAACCTAATTACATGCAGACACCTGTTAACCATGACTTCGGGTATTGATGATTATGTAAATGGTGTTTATAGTGATGATGTGACACCATCAAGCCTTAATTATAAAGCAGATGCCGGAACCCGTTGGGCTTATAGCAATGTATACGTAAAATTACAGGATGTGGTGGCTTCTGCTTCCGGTTTAAGCTGGAGTAATTACTTTAACACTAAACTAAGAGATAAATTAGGCATGACCGGGAGCTGGGTTCAATCGGGTAACAATAGTGTTTATTGGAGTACTACAAGAAGTATGGCCCGATTTGGACTTATGGCATTAAATAAAGGAAAATGGAATGGTACTGTTGTGGTAAACGAAACGTATTTCAATGCTGCCAGTACGACATCACAAAATATCAACC
>CAMFLD010000440.1 GCA_945957245.1 uncultured Flavobacterium sp.
ATTAAGCTCTGAAGAATTTGAGAATGTTGCTTTTTCACTTAAAAATGTTGGAGATGTTTCTGAACCATTCCAGTCTCAGTTTGGCTGGCATATCATTAAGCTAATTGAAAAGCATCCAATAAAAAGTCTGGATGATATGAAATCTGAGATTGAAACTAAAGTAGGAAAAGATGATCGTTCCAAAAAGATAACAGCTTCGCTTAACGAAAAACTAAGAAAAAAATATACCTACAAAAGGGATAATAAACAATTTGCAGCCCTATCGAAGTTGGTTACCAATGATTTTTATGACAACAAATGGGTTAAACCGGAAAGTGCAAAAGAGCTTACAGCAACCTTTTTGACAATCAATAATAAGAAAATTGAAGGGAAAACGTTTATGGACTTTGTGGACAAACAACAAAAAGCAGGTTTGAAAACAAAGCCATTGAACAAACTGATGGATGAAATTTATGAAAAATTCCTAAATGAACAACTGACCGCTTATTATGATGAAAACCTTGAAAATGATTTTCCGGATTTTGCCAATGTGATGGAGGAATATCGAGATGGTCTGCTGCTATTTGACCTTATGGAAAAAGAAATCTGGGATAAAGCAAAAACGGATACATTAGGCTTGAAAAACTTCTATGATCAACATAAAAAGGATTATATGTGGAAGAAAAGAGTAGAGGTAATAGTGGCCTCATCAACGAAACAGGATATGATTAAAAAAGCACAGGCACTTTTGAAGAAAGGAACTGAGCCACAGGCTATAAAGGATAAGATTAATCTTAATGGTGTTGTTAATGTAATGACCAATAGCGGTGCTTTTGAAGAAGGAAGCGATGCGCTGCCAAAAACAATGAAATATGATGTAGGAGTTTCTGAAGTGTTTAAGGAAGGCGAATATTATTTTGTGACCAAAGTCGAAAAGATTATTCCGGAAACAGAAAAAACACTTGAAGAATGCAGGGGTAAAGTAGTCAATGATTATCAACAATACCTCGAACAGCGATGGGTTGATGATTTGAAAAAGGAATTTACGGTCAAAGTCAATAACGAGGCTTTTGACCACGTCAAAAAACAGCTTCAGTAAATGATCAGAAATAGTTTTTTCCTGGTTTTTTTAATGGTTTGTTCATGTAACTATTTCAAGCCGGGACAAAAACCGCAATCCATTGCCAGGGTAGGAAAGAGTTATTTGTACAAAAGTGATATTGCTACACTTGTTCCGGCAGGTACTTCAAAAGAAGACAGTATTCTTTTGGTTAGGGATTTCATCGACCGTTGGGCAAGTCAAAAACTGTTGATTGATGCCGCCGAAAGGAATTTAAGTGATGCCAAAAAAAATGAATACAATGCTTTGATTAAGCAGTATAAAATTGATTTATACACCAAGGCATACATTGAAGAAGCAGTCAGGAATACAGTTGATACTGTTGTTAATGAAGAGGATTTAAAAAAATATTATAACGAGAATAAGGAAAATTTCAAAGTCAACGGAATGTTAGTCCGCCTCAGGTTTATCAACTTGTCAAAGGACAATCCTCGATTTGAAACGATAAGAAATAAGTTCTTTGATTATAATAAAAAGGATAAAAAGTTTTGGAGTACTTATGCTTTGCAGTTTAAAAGTTTTGCCCTAAATGACAGTGTATGGGTAGACATGAATCAGGTTTATTCGAAACTGCCGGTAATCAATCCCGATAACAGGGATGAATATATAAAAGCTGGAAAAAAGATAGAAATAGGGGACAAAGGCAATACCTATTTGATAAAAATAACCAATGTAATCGATAAGAATCAGGTTTCACCTTATGAGTATATTAAACCTACCCTGAAAGAGATTATATTGAATAAAAGAAAATTGGAACTGATTAAAAAATTTGAAAAAGATATCACGAATGATGCCATTAAAAACAAGGATTATGAAATATATAAATAGCAGGCTTACTATTGTCGCAGCGGCTGTGTTTTTTGCAGTAAGTTTTGCAAATGCCCAAGAGGTTATCAAAGACCCGGTAAAACCGGAACCGGTAAAGCAAACACCCAAAAGGCAAAAAGTTGATGGCGTTATTGCTAACGTAGGGGATTATATTGTCCTGGATTCTGATATCGATAAATCTTATTTAGAGCTCACAAGTCAGGGGAATTCTGTAAAAGATATTACCCGTTGCCAAATGTTGGAATCTTTATTAAAAGAAAAGTTATTTGCTCATCAGGCAGTACAGGACAGTATTGTTGTCAAGGATGAAGAAATTAAAGAGAAAATGAACGACCAGATTGCATACATGGTGGAGCAATTAGGGTCGATGGAAAAAGTGGTTCAATATTTCAAGAAAGACAGTGAAGAGGATTTCAAAACAGAATTATTCGACATCATCAAGACCAATAAGCTGGGAACTGAAATGCAGAAAAAAATTGTTGACGGTGTAGAAATTACTCCCGAAGAAACCCGTACTTTCTTTAAAGCAATACCTGAGTCAGAATTGCCGACTTTTGGAGCGGAAATGGAAGTAGCCCAAATAGTTATTGCGCCTAAAATCACTGATGAAGAAAAACAAAGAGTC
This sequence comes from uncultured Flavobacterium sp., assembly GCA_945957245.1. Classification (GTDB taxonomy): domain Bacteria; phylum Bacteroidota; class Bacteroidia; order Flavobacteriales; family Flavobacteriaceae; genus Flavobacterium. Next base: position 2,553 of record CAMFLD010000440.1, read on the forward strand.
ATTGCGAGACTAAAAGAAATTAAGGCCGAAGTATTAGCCGGAGCAAGTTTTAAGACCAGAGCCGTTATATACTCTGACGACCGTGGTTCGGCATCAAGTGGCGGTTTTTATAAAATCAACAGAAAAACCCAATTTGTAAAAGAGTTTAAAGACGTAGCATTCTCATTGGGTGAAGGCGAAATTTCAGAACCATTTGAAACGGAATTTGGTTACCATATTATCA
>CAMFLD010000441.1 GCA_945957245.1 uncultured Flavobacterium sp.
GCTTCAAAGGTGACTTTGGCAGTTTTAGTAATCACTTTGGTCTGGGCATAACTACTGATGCAGATGCTTAACAGCGCCCCTAATATTTTTATTTTTATTTTTGTTTTCATAGGTTCAGGATTTTATGAGACGGAGGTTATTTTCCGCCGTTTGTTATTTACCATTACAAAAAACGTCCCAAAGTTGGGACGTTTCTCTTTATTTTGGTTTAGGATATTATTCTTTAACAAATTTCTGTCCGTAGTTTTTGTTGTTGGAATCGGTAATAGACAGAATATAAGCACCGGATGATAAGCCTTCCACATTAATTGGCTGATTCAATTCTGTTGTAGTCAGCACTACACGACCGGTAAGGTCATAAATAGCTGCTGATTTTGGAGTGATGCTTAAATTGTTTTTGAACTGGATATTGATTACGCTTTTAGCCGGGCTTGGATAAACAGCAAAAACACCATTGTTGAAAGCATTGGTAGCCAACGTTGCTCCTTCCACTACCATTAAGGTTTGGTTTGGTGATACGTTATGATAAGTATCTACAGTTCCCGATGGCCATCTGATGATTACCTGATCGATAGTGGTAGCCTGCCCAATACCAAAGTGAGCATTCATTGAGTTCATGTATTTAAATCCTTCACCGCTTCTTATATCACGAATTTGTTTTCCCCACGAACCATAAATTTCAATTCTGGCACCAATTCCGTTGATGTTGCTTTGGATTCCCTGTAGAGCTACTTTTAACCATTTGTTGCCATTTGGAACTGCATAACGAATGGTATTACCACTTTGTAAGTCAAGGAAACCGTCATTGTTTAAATCTCCGATAGCACAAACAGCAATTCCTGAATAAGAGATAGGGGCAAAGGTATTGTTATGCTGGTTGAACATAATTTTGTTTCCACCACCCAATACATCAAGGAATCCGTCATTGTCAAAGTCATAAGTTACGTTGTCAATATTGATGGAAGTATTGGTATCCCATCCAGAACCCGAAGTGATGTTGGTAAATACCGCTCCGTTGTTGGTTGTGGTATCCAAATCATTTCTGAAAAATTTATGTGTACCGGCACTGGCTGTGATGATGATATCCATGTCGCCATCATTGTCAAAATCGCCTACAGCTGAAGACCATGTTTGTATAGGAGTAACATTGATTCCGGCTTGTGCTGAGATGTCAGAGTAAGTTCCGTTACCATTATTTCTGTGTAATTCACATGGAGGGCCGGAGCATTTTGAAATAAATACATCGACATCACCATCATTATCAAAATCAGTGAAAAGGGTAGAGTAATTTCCTCCTATTGAACCAAATACCATAGACCCTGAAGTTACCGTAGACTGATAGAACGTCAGGTTGTTATTAGGTCCTCCACCATTTAGATAGTAGCAGTTAGGTGCAATATCGTGGCAGGAGAAGATGTCAAGGTTACCATCGTTGTTCAAATCGGCAAAATTAGTTCGCTGACAGAAGATATAATCGCCGGGTGTGATAGAATGATAGCCACCCAGGTCAGATCTCCAGATACTTAAACCACTACCGCTACCTAAAACCAAATCGGTATGCCCATCACGGTTATAGTCTCCCGCAGCCATACTCCAGGTTGGCTGGTTGCCTCCTTCTGCTATTGGGTAATCTACCACATTAAAGGTACCTCCTGCACCCTGAAGGTGCACTCTAAGGTTATTTTGGCTCACACCAACAATGTCATCCAAGTGGTCTCCGTTCATATCAACAACACAAATGTTATAATTGCTGTTGATAGTAGAAATAGTTTGAGTTGTATAAGTTATAGGGTTGGTTGGAGGAACTACTACAGCGCTTTCGGTTAATTGGAAGCTAAAGCCTGTATTTTGTGTAGCATCAAGCCATTTATTATCAAAAGCAAAGATATAGGAAGTTCCGGCTGTTACATTGAAAGTTACAACAGAAGAATAGTTGCTGCCGCTGTCATCGTCACCGGCAACACAGGTCAAAGTACTACAGGAGCCTGTGTATACATGAACACGAGTGTCTTTTCTGGGATTATTAGCAGCAATATCGGTGGAAATAACTACTGTATGGTTTGCAGTTGGGGTATAGATGAACCATTCACTGGCAGGGTTAACCTGATCGTTTATACCGTTATCGGCACAAATTACGGTAGTAGCGGTTCCATTAATTACTCCAACAGCATAAATTCCCGGGCCAGGAATGTTTGTTGGAGCGCCGCAGGAGTCTTGGGCTTTTGCCAAAGGCGCCATGAGCAGCAATGTAATGATTAAAGTAATTTTTTTCATGTTGTCGTTTTTTTAGTTTTTATTTTTGGTTTGTTTTTTTCTTAGTTAAGGACACGTAGTTAGTGAGTTTATCCACTGCTGCATCATTGCTACGCCTTCTTCATGTATCACTGTTCTTCCGTGCAATGGCATCCTGTAGCCTTCGTTAGTTGTATTAATTCTGTAATACAGCATGGAACGGTTAATACTTCCCGGTTTGATTATTTTGGTTAATGCCGGGGCAAAACTGTAATCCTGTGTGTCAACACATACTCCCATATTTGTCCTACCCATAGGGCCACCTGTTAGGCCAAAAGCGAAACGCATGGGTCTGTAATCACAATGCCTGTTGTCTGCATGGCAGTGGGAACAGTTACTGTCTAAATAAGAACGTACCCGCAATTCCAAAGGCTGGGTAGTATCATTATAATCAATTACGGTGTTTTCGGCTGTAGGTAGCGTGATACCGCTTTCAAGATAACCCTGTTCAATCCATTTGGTCAACTGGTTCTTGGTTT
>CAMFLD010000442.1 GCA_945957245.1 uncultured Flavobacterium sp.
GGATTAGCCGATTCACTTGGGAAAATGTTTGGTAAACCAAGTTCAGATTACTATTCCTTATTAAAAACGGCCCGTAACCACAAAAACAGATATTCTTTAATAGCCCGTGATTTGAGTTATACAGAATATATTAAAATAAAAAGTTTTCCATTATTCAATTTGGGGGCCAATAAAGGCGGAATGATTACTGAACAGGAAACTGTTAGAGAACACCCAATCGGTAAAATTGCAGAAAGAACCATAGGTTACGATAGGATTGATGAAAACGGAATCCGTGTCGGAAAAGGAATTGAATGGTCTTTCAGGAAATATTTAAACGGTAAAGACGGTAAAGTCCTAAAGCAAAAAATTGCAAAAGGACAATGGAAACCCATTCGTGACCAGAATGAAGTGGATCCTCAGGATGGATACGATGTAATTTCAACAATCGATGTGTATATTCAGGATATTGCACACCATGCGTTGCTGAAGCAATTAAAAGATTACAAAGCAGAACACGGTTGTGTCGTAGTGATGGAGACCAAAACAGGAAATATCAAAGCGATTTCTAATCTAGGAAAATTAAAGGAAACTGATTCTACCTATTTTGAAACACAGAATTATGCCGTAGCTGAGTCGCATGAGCCAGGTTCAACATTCAAACTTATTGATATGATTGCCCTGCTGGATGACCATAAAATAGATACAAGTAAAGTCTATGACAGCAAGGGCGGAGTGGTAGAATATTATGGCAAAAAAGTACGTGATTCCCATGAAGGAGGTTACGGTAAAATCTCTCTGGCAAGAGGTTTTGAAGTTTCTTCCAATACTGTAATGGTTCAGGCTGTTTATGAAAATTACAGAAATAATCCCCGTGAATTTGTTGACCGTATTGATAGAATGGGATTAAACAAACCTTTAGGATTGCCATTTGATGGAGAAGGAAAACCTATTATTCCTCAACCCGGAGCCAAAAACTGGTATGCAACAACGCTTCCGTGGATGGCATTTGGTTATGGAGTATCCGTTACACCATTGCAAACATTGACATTGTACAATGCCATAGCTAATAATGGTGAAATGATTAAGCCCCAGTTTGTTTCAGAAATCAAGGAATGGAATAAAACCATCAAAAAATTTGACAAACAGGTTATCAATCCGAAAATCTGTTCCGATGAAACTATTGCCAAGCTAAAAGCAGTAATGCAGAATGTTGTGAAAAAAGGAACCGGCGCTAAATTATATTCTAAAGATTTTTCCATGGCAGGAAAAACAGGTACAGCTCAGGCAAATTATGGTCATAATGGAGGAAATGATAAGCATTATATCTCCTCATTTGTAGGATTCTTTCCGGCAGATAACCCTAAATATTCCTGCATTGTAGTAGTTCATAAACCTAATACATCAGGCAACAACTACTATGGAGCTGACGTGGCCGGGCCGGTTTTCAAACGCATTGCCCAAAAGATTTTTACCGATTCGCCTTCGACCAATGAAATTAAAAACCTGAACAAGAAAATTGCGAAACAGGAAATAGCGTACGATGATTATAATCTTAAAGTGAATTCTGAAAATAAGGTGGTACCAAATCTAAAAGGAATGAGCGGAATGGATGCTGTAGCGCTGTTAGGCAATTTAAAAATGAAAGTCAAAGTAATCGGTTTTGGAAAAGTAAAAAAACAGTCTATTCCAGCCGGAGCCGCTTTAGACAAAAATCAAACTATCATACTTGAATTATCGTGATTATCTTAAAAGACATATTATATAAAGTAGCTATTGAAGCCGTAAAGGGTTCCACTGAAATCGCTATTGGAAAAATCGAATTCGATTCCAGAAAAATTCAGGAAAATGATGTTTTTGTGGCTATTCGGGGTACTGTTTCAGATGGACACAGCTTTATTGAAAAAGCCATTAGCTTAGGAGCGACAGCCGTAGTTTGTGATACATTACCTGATGCTATTGTAGCCGGAGTTACTTACATTCAGGTGAAAGATACTAATTCGGCATTGGCATTTCTGGCGGCAAACTATTATGGAAACCCATCTCAGAATTTAAAGCTGGTTGGCATTACCGGAACTAATGGCAAAACCACTATTGCTTCACTTTTGTATCAATTATTCCGAAAAGCCGGTTATAAAGTAGGCTTGTTGTCAACAGTAAAAATCATGGTGGATGATAAAGAATACAAAGCTACCCATACCACTCCGGATTCATTGACCATCAATTACTACCTGGCTGAAATGTGCGAAGAAGGAATTGATTATTGCTTTATGGAAGTCAGCTCGCATGGAATTCACCAAAAAAGAACTGAGGCCCTGCATTTTGAAGGAGGTGTTTTCACGAATCTGTCACACGATCATTTGGATTATCACCCAACTTTTGCCGAATACCGTGATGTCAAAAAATCATTTTTTGATCATTTACCAAAAACATCTTTTGCATTGACCAATATCGATGACAAAAACGGATTAATTATGATACAGAATACCGGAGCAAGAAAACTGACTTATGCACTAAAATCATATGCAGATTATAAAGCTCAAATACTGGAAAATCAATTATCCGGCCTGCTTTTAAAGATAAACGAAAACGAAGTTTGGGTGCGTTTGATAGGAACATTCAATGCCTATAACCTTTTGGCGATTTACGGAACGGCAGTAGAATTGGGTCTTGATAAATTAGAAGCACTTAGATTGTTGTCTGAATTAGAGAGTGTTTCAGGACGATTCCAGTTTATTGTTTCCGATGGCAAAATCACAGCAATAGTTGATTATGCCCATACACCTGATG
>CAMFLD010000443.1 GCA_945957245.1 uncultured Flavobacterium sp.
GGGTAAATGCATTTGAATACTCGAATAATTCTGCAGATGAATTATACAATGTAAAGTTTACGTTGGTAGGCAATAATCTGGGGAATTATATCCTGACAAACTCATCTGCAATTGGTAAAATATATAAATATGTAGAACCCGTAGCCGGAATTCCACAAGGAAATTATGAACCCATCGTCCGGCTGATTGCACCCACAAAAATCCAGATTGCAACAGTTTTGGGGAAATATAGTCCGGGTGAAAAAACAGCAATTGATTTTGAAGTTGGTGTTAGTAATAATGATTTGAATTTGTTTTCGTCTTTGGATGATAACAATAATAAAGGATTGGCCGGGAAACTAAATTTCAAACAAAGATTGTTTACCGGAAAATGGCAGATTGATGCTTTTGGGAATTATCAATTGGTACAGGAAAATTTCAAGACTATTGAGCGTTTATTTAACATCGAGTTCAATCGGGACTGGAACCTGACTTCTTTTCAAGGGAACCAGAGCCTTATTGTCAATGGAGCCGATTTTATCCTGCCTGAAAAAGGAAAGCTTACCTACCAGTTCGAAAAACTTGATTTTTCTAAAAGTTTTTCCGGCAGCAGACATATTGTTAATGGAATGTTTAAGTTAAATAAATGGAATATTTTTCAAAATGCAAGCTATCTGAAAAGTGATGGGAATTATGCAGCATCTACTTTTTTTAGGAATCAGTCACAAGCCCGATTTAACTTTAAAAAGAATTGGATTGGAAGCACTTTACGACTGGAAAACAACAAAGAACGGCTAACAGCCACCAATCAATTGTCAGCTTTAAGCCAACGGTTTACTGAATACGGAGCCTTTGTTGGGCATGGAGACAGCACTAAGGTTTTTGTGGAGTTAGGATACCTTCAGAGGCTCAATGACAGTTTGGTGGGAGGTATGTTGCAGCGGGTCAATACTTCGCAATCGTATTATCTGAAATCAAAATTACTCCAGACTAAGAAAAGCAATTTGTCGCTTTTTATTAATTACAGAAATTTAAAGTTTGTTGATGCAACCCGCCAAAATGAGCCTTCGCTAAATTCAAGATTATTATACAATGACCAGTATTTTAATCAGCTGATGCAGGTTACTACAGCTTATGAAACCACATCAGGAACCATAGCACAACAGGAGTTTACCTATCTTGAGGTGGAGCCCGGAAGGGGCGTTTATACCTGGATAGATTACAACGGCAATGGAATTCAGGAGCTCCAGGAGTTTGAAGTAGCCCCTTTTCCTGATCAGGCTAAGTATGTTAGGGTATTTTTACCAAATCAGATTTTTATCAAAACCCACCAGAATAAATTTTCGCAATCGCTTACCCTCAATCCCGGGCAATGGCAAAACGGAGCCGGATACAAAAAGGTATTGTCGCATTTCTATAACCAAACTTCATTTTTGATTGAGCGGAAAATTAAACGCAACGGTGATAATTTTGATTTGAATCCGTTTTCTACCAATAATGAAAACCAACTTGGACTTAATACCAGTTTCAGGAACAGTCTTTTTTATAATCGGGGAAGGCAGAAGCATTCGGTTACTTACACCTTTATTGACAATAAAATAGAAAGTCTGCTTTCGGTAGGTTCTCAGACAGTCAAAAACAAAACGCACCAATTACAATATATACATCTGCTAAAAAAAACATGGTTGTTTTCATTGGCAACCGAAATAGCCTCTTCAGATCTGGCTTCGGAAAATTATGCAAGCAAGAATTATGAAGTGGGCAGTTATCAGCTTTACCCTAAGATATCTTACCTTTTCAACAAAAATGCAAGCTGGGATTTGTTTTATGAATACCAGCACAAGCAAAACCACATTGGTACTTTAGATGAATTAGCCCAAAGTCGTTTTGGAACTTCATTTTCCTATGCCAGCGATAAGAAGTTTACTGTAAATGGTGAATTTTCTTTATACCAGAATAATTTCACGGGAGATGCACAGTCGCCGGTTGCTTTCACAATGTTAGAAGGTCTTCAGCCAGGTAAAAACCTGACTTGGCGTCTTTTACTGCAAAAAAACCTTACCCAGTTTTTAGACATCAACCTAAATTATCAGGGCAGAAAAACGGAAACCAGCCAAACCATCCATACAGGAAATGTTCAGTTGAGAGCATATTTTTGATTGGAATGATTTTTGTGTTAAAAAATTACTAATTTTAAGTTTAATTAAAAATCAAAAGTCATGAAAAAACTAATTTTATTATGCTTCGTATTTGTATTCTCAAATACATTCTATGCACAAACAGCTGCTGAGAAGAAGGCTAAAGCGAAAACGGAAAAGGCAGAAAAAGACACTAAGAAAAAAGTTAAGGAGGTAAAGGAGAAAGCTAAAAAAGATGCTACTGAAGCAAAAAAAGAAGTAAAAGAAAAAGTATCTAAAACAGAAAAAAAAGCTAAAGAAGCTACCGAAAAAGCATCAAAAGATGTCAAAGAAACAGCGACAAAACTAAAAAAGGATGGAACTCCGGACAAACGTTTTAAGGAAAACAGTGCTTCTGCGACAGGAGCTGTAAATGCGGCTGCCGGAAAAGCTAAAGCTGAGGTAAATAAAACTAAAGCTAAGGCAAAAAAAATGTCTGATGCTGAGGAAAAAGAAGACATGAAGGTAACTGAAGCTTCAAAATCGGCAGAAAAAAGCGTTAAAGACAAAGTGACCGGAACATACAAAGGCAGAAAAGTATTTACTGGACCAAGAGGAGGTAAATACTATATCAACAAAAACGGTAACAA
>CAMFLD010000444.1 GCA_945957245.1 uncultured Flavobacterium sp.
ATAAAATTACGTCATTGTATACCTTAAAGGATGATAATGGGCGCTTTGTAGGTCATCTTCTGTTCAAAAGGAATTTTGAGGTTTATTTTGAAAATACTATAAGCCTTCTGTATCTAATTATAGTTTGCTTTGTCATTAGTCTTATCATTAACCTTATCTACACAAGAAGACTGGTTTACTATCCGTTGGATTTGGTTAGAAGAGCACTTGAAACAGGGGATAGAAAAGCGATAAAAGCACTCAAGAAAACTACGGGTGAGTTCAGTTATATCGGAAATTTATTTGAAGAAAACAGTAATCAGAAACTGGAACTGATTAAGTCCAAAATCAAAGCAGAGGAAAGCGATCGTCTGAAATCTTCGTTTTTAGCCAATCTTTCCCATGAAATCAGAACTCCGATGAATGCCATCAACGGATTTACGGAGTTGATACTTAACACCAAAATAAGTGAAAGTGAAAAGATTGAATACCTGAATGTCATTGAAAAAAGCGGTAAAAATCTAGTAGGAATTATCGAAGATTTGATTGAAATGTCTAAAATCGAATCCAATCAGCTTACGCCCAACTTAAACATAATTAACCTTGATTCTTTAGTTACAGAATTGTATGAAACAATTAAAGTAACCATAAATAATAAGGATATTGATTTTAAACTTATTAAAAGTAAAAACACCGCAAGGTTCAATATCATAACCGATGATATTAAGCTTAAGCAAGTGATAATTAACTTACTAACAAATGCAATTAAGTTTACCGAACGGGGAGAAGTTACTTTCGGATTTGAAATTGATGAAGAAAAAGAATCCATCAACTTTATGGTTAAAGATACCGGAGTGGGAATCGATGAAGACAATCACAAACATATTTTTGACAGATTCAAACGTGTAGACAGCGATATTTCTATCAAAGTTGGAGGATTAGGTTTGGGATTGGCTATCTCTAAGGCGTATATTGATTTACTTGGAGGTGAAATCCATCTGAAATCCAAGGTAGGAGAGGGTTCTGTGTTTTACTTCTCTATTCCACTGAAATATTCAGTAAATGAACATATCACGGTTAAACCGGTAAATAATGTGGAGCAGGTAAAATCGGAAGAACAGACAATTTTGATTGCCGAAGATGACAACATCAACTTCTTGTTGTTCCAAAAAATGATGCAGAACAAGAACTATAAAATCCTGAGAGCTATAAACGGTCAGGAAGCTGTAGATATCTGTCTCAATAATCCTAACATTGATTTGGTGCTTATGGATATAAAAATGCCAATAATGAACGGTTTTGAAGCATTGGAACAAATCAGGCCAATTCGTCCCAACCTGCCTGTTATTGCGCAAACAGCCTACTCCGCATCTGAAGATAAAATTAAAATTGAAGAAGCCGGATTTAATGACTACATCACCAAACCGCTGAATAGAGATAATTTATTCGAGTTGATTAATAAGTACCTGAATAAGGAAAATTATAATGAAATGTAAGCTGTTTTTTTTAGCTTTTTTTACTATAAATGCTTTGTTTGCACAGCAGGCTGATTCTTTGGCTGTAGAAAAAGAAAAAAAATAAAACTAAATCTGGACATTGTGAGCCGCTATCTTTGGCGTGGGCAATGTTGGGGAGGTGATTATGTAGCGGTACAACCAACAATAGAATATCAATTTGCTCCTAAGTTTACACTTGGTTTTTGGGCAACCACAAATTTTAAGAAGGATTATTTTTATCCAGATGGCGAAACATTGTATAAAGGGTATCAGGAAATTGATTTTTATTTGAAGTACCAATTATTTGATTTTCTCCAAGTACAGCTCTGGGATTACTACTGGCCATCTGTAAAAAAAGTTGAAGGAGTCAATAATGGCTATTTTAATTATGGAAATGATAGTGTGAAAACACTGGATGCCATTTTGTATTTTGATTTTTCAGATGGATACAAATTGCCTTTTAATGCTACAATAAGTACACTTGTGGCCGGAAACGATTTTCGTTATGACAGTGAAGGAAATCATCCGAAACAAAATTTCACTACCTATCTGGAGTTGGGATATGTAGTAACTCCGTTTGAAAAGTCAAGCAAAAAATGGTTAAGTGATATTGAATTTGATCCGACAATAGGAGCTGTTTTGAATAATAAGGCGGGCTATTATAACTATGCAGATTATGATAAGGTTTCGTTTTGCAATCTCAGCATGAAAGCAATTAAGGAAATAGATTTAGGTAAAGGAATCTCGATGCCCTTATCACTAAATTATGTTCACAATGCTGCAACCAAAAATACGGAAGCTTTTGGAAAGGATTTTTGGGTTGCTGCGATAAGTTTCAGTTATTAGGCTGGTTCTCCGTAAAGATCAAACTCGGTGGCGTCTATAATTTTGATGTTCGCAAAGTCACCAGTTTTTAGATAGAATTTTGAAGCATCAATCAATACTTCGTTATCTACATCAGGGCTGTCAAATTCGGTTCTTCCTACAAAATACTGTCCTTCTTTTCTGTCGATAATGCATTTGAAAGTATTCCCAATTTTCTCCTGATTCAAATCCCATGAAATTTGAGATTGAATATCCATGATTTCCATGGCACGTGCTTGTTTTACTTCGTCCGGCACATTATCTTCCAGTGAATAGGCATGCGTGTTTTCTTCGTGAGAATAGGCAAAACATCCCAGTCTCTCAAATTTCATCTCCTGAACCCAGTCTTTCATCTGTCTCTTATACACATCTCCGAGCCCACGAGACCGAGGCTGATCTC
>CAMFLD010000445.1 GCA_945957245.1 uncultured Flavobacterium sp.
ATGCAATAGCAGTTTCTGACGGTATGGTAGTGAGCCCTGATGCTATAATCTGGAGTTCATCAGTGACGGCTATTCCGGTGCGTTTTATTCCGTAATCTATGGCTAGTATCCTTGGCATTTGTGTTTTATTTTACTGCTTCAAATTTAGCCAGTATTTTTTTCCCTTCTCCAAAAAATGTGAGTGTGGCGCCATTTAATTTGAAATGGGTTACCTGTACGAGCATGGCGCCAAATTTGTCTTCGAGGGTCATATCGGGACAGGCCATGCGGGTCATAATGACATCGGAAAAGTCGAGTGTGTCTGATGAGGGCATTACGTAATTGCCTGCAATGTTGTTGCAACCGGCATAAGCGGTAAACCTTGGTTCTTTGGTACTGAGTTGAAGAAAGTATATTTTTTTACCTGTTTGGGTAATTTTTTCCTTGTTTAGGGAAACGAGTTTCCATTTGGTTTCGGCCAAAGTATATTTTCCAACGGCAGGATTTACTTTCTGAATTACAGTTGTAGTTGCCATGCGGCTATTGAGGTCTACTGTTGCTTCGTTGTTATTGGCTGCCGACTCTATCCGGGTAGTATCCAGAGGTTGTTTTGACAGGATGTATTCCTCGGCAGAACTTCCTGTGATTTTATCTCCATCTATGTCGAGTTGGGTAAGGGTATTTTTCCCGACAAGGTATTTATTGGGTCCTCCTGTTACTCCTTTGAGGATGATGGTGGTTCCTTTTTTATCCCATTCAAAATTACCTTTCTGCATAAATATTTTATCGCCTTTGCCTTGGTATTTAGTTTTGATACAAAAGGTGGCATTTTCATTGATGGTGATTTCGGTTTCGAGACCGTGGCAGTCGGCGCAGGGAAGAATTCCTTTGTAGGTTCCTACATAGTCTACGGTATTTTTAGGACTGTGGGCTAAATCAACCGTGGTTTCCTTTTTAGGAGCTTGTTTTTGGCAACTAAACAACACTACTGTGAGTAAGAGTAAAAGGCTTCTTTTCATGGAAGTTGGTATTAAGTTTGACCAAAATTATCAAATGAATTCATAAGTTAAAGTTAAATAAATTTCAATTTTAACAATCGGTCAAAAAACTTATCTTTGGATTCTCAAAAACACAGGCGTGAAGCGCCGGAATAAAACTGATATTATCATGAACAACTTACAAGCTATTATAGAAAAAGCCTGGGATAACAGGGAATTACTTAAAGACGAAACTACTCTTAAAACAATCCGTGAGGTTATTGCGCTGCTTGATGCAGGGACTTTGCGTGTGGCAGAACCGGTAGCCGGTGGCTGGCAGGTAAACGAATGGGTAAAGAAGGCTGTGGTAATGTATTTCCCGATTCAGAAAATGGAAACCTGGGAGGCTGGTATTTTTGAATATCATGATAAAATGTTGCTTAAAACGGGTTATGCTGAAAAGGGTATTCGTGTGGTTCCTCCTGCTACGGCAAGATATGGGGCTTATATTTCTAAAGGTGTGATTTTGATGCCGAGTTATGTAAATATTGGGGCTTATGTTGATGAGGGTACTATGGTGGATACTTGGGCTACGGTGGGCAGTTGCGCACAGATTGGTAAGGATGTGCATTTGTCCGGCGGTGTTGGTATTGGTGGTGTTTTAGAGCCTTTGCAGGCTGCTCCTGTTATTATTGAGGATGGTGCTTTTATTGGTTCCCGTTGTATTGTGGTTGAGGGTGTTCGTGTGGAAAAGGAAGCGGTGCTTGGGGCTAATGTATGCTTAACGGCTTCTACAAAAATTATTGATGTTACGGGCGATACTCCTAAGGAATATAAGGGTTATGTCCCTGCCCGCTCGGTGGTTATTCCGGGTAGTTATACTAAGAAATTTGCTGCGGGTGAATATCAGGTTCCATGTTCTTTAATTATTGGTACCCGTAAACCTTCTACTGATCTTAAGACTTCGCTTAATGATGCTTTGAGGGAGTATGATGTGGCGGTTTAGATGGGTGTTGGTTGATGGTTGTTGGTTGATGGTTGATAGTTGATGGTTGTCGGTTGATAGTTTTATTTTGAATTTTGAATGATTTGTTGTTTATGTCATTTTCAAATCTTCAAATTTTCAAATCTGAATGCTGGTGTTATTTTGAATTTTGAATTGCATCTAACACTAGATACTAATTACTAGTTACTATTCTGGCTATTTGATGGCTTTCATTTTCAAATCTGAATTAGCTGTGTTTTTATTTTTCTTTTCTCCTGTATTCTGCTTCTCGTCTCTTGTAGTATTGAAATTACCAACGGCTACATTGAAACTGCCAACGGTAAAACTGAAATTGCCAACGACAACATTGAAACCACCGATGACAACTTTGAAATTGCCAACGGTAACTTTGAAACCGCCGATGACAACTTTGAAATTGCCAACGGTAACTTTGAAATTGCTGGTCGCTACTTTATAATTGGCGGTGACAACTTTGAAATTACCGATTGCACAATTGAAACTGCCGATGACAACTTTGAAAATGGCGGTCGCTACTTTATAATTGGCGACAGCATAATTAAAAATGACGGTGGTACCTTCATTTAAATCTGGATTTTAAATTCTCTGGTAACAAATTAATAATATGTTTAGGGATTCCCGGTTCAAGTTTCTCTTTTTTGATGTCATTATTTTTTAGCAAACTAATTTAATCCCAATAAGTAATAAAAAAACTTCCGTTGGTTTTATATTCATTTTCATTTATATAATCCATCCAACCCTCTGCAATAAGATTATC
>CAMFLD010000446.1 GCA_945957245.1 uncultured Flavobacterium sp.
GCATAGGAGAAGCTTTGAACCCCTTAGTCGCTTATGTACAAAATCAGAATCAAGAGACTGAAAAAGGAGCCCGCGGTTTCCTCGATAAGAGTGCTACGTTATGGCAATATACTCATGGTGTTAAAGACAAAGCTAAAATAAGCCCCGATCCGGTAATTTTAGATCAATACTTTTTAAGCCGTTCCGGAAATGACGAGATTCAGTTGGCGCTCTTCAGAGATTATGGGTCAAATTTGGAAAAATATGACGAATGGCAGGAATATTTAAAAAAGAAACAGCCTCCAACGCTAATCCTCTGGGGAAAAAATGATGAATTGTTTATCGCTAAGGGAGCTAAAGCTTACCGTAGGGATTTACCTGATGCCAAAATTTATTTTATCAATAGCGGACACTTCATACTTGAAGACTATCATGCCTATGCCGCCCAACAGATAGATAAATTTTTAATGAACCTTCTTGGAGAAAAATAATGTGAACAAATAAAAATAATAAAAATGAAAAAAATTGTATTACTCGCTCTGATGATAAGCCCCTTCACAGGATTCGGTCAGGGAAAAACTAAAAATTCGTTAAACCAAAAAATGAAAACAAAAATGACAAACACAGTAAATTTCAAAACAGTAAAAGTCGATGGATTAGATATTTTCTATCGCGAAGCGGGCGACAAAAACAAACCTGCCATTTTATTACTACACGGTTTCCCGTCATCCTCACACATGTACCGTGATTTAATAAATGATTTATCCGGGAAATATTATGTTGTAGCACCGGACTTACCTGGATTTGGGCAAAGCAGTGCACCCACAACGTCACAGTACAATTACACTTTTGACAATCTTTCAACTACCGTAGAACACTTTATCCAGACTATTGGTCTAAGTAAATTTAATTTATACATTCAGGATTATGGAGGTCCGGTTGGCTTAAGAATTGCAAACAGGAAACCGGAATGGATACAATCCTTAATCATTCAGAATGCTAATGCTTACAATGAAGGACTTGGTGAGGCTTTAGCACCTTTAGTAGCTTATATACAAAATCCAAATCCAGAGACTGAAAAAGGAGCCAGAGGATTCCTGACTCTTGATGCTACAAAATGGCAATACACAGATGGTGCAGAAGATGTTTCAAAAGTTAGTCCGGACAGTTACAGCATTGATCAATCCTATCTTGACCGCAAAGGCAACGATGCTATCCAATTGGCATTATTTAGAGATTACGGAAGCAATCTGCCTCTTTATGATCAATGGCATGCTTATTTTAAAAAGCATCAGCCTGAAACTTTAGTAATTTGGGGAAAAAATGACAAACTGTTTGTTGCTGCAGGAGCTGAGGCCTTTAAAAAGGATCTTCCTAAAGCCGAGGTACACCTGCTGAACGGTGGCCATTTCTTATTGGAAGAACACCACTACGAAGCGGCACAACTTATTGATGCTTTTATCTCAAAAATTAAATAATTGCTATGAAAATGAATGACATCATTTATTCTCTATTACCAATTATGGTTGGAACCTGCCTCCCCATGTTGGCTATAACCAATGGTAATTTAGGCAAAACCTTCGGTAGTCCATTTACCGCAACATTTGGTGTCTTTTTGGTGGCTCTGGCCGGTATTACTTTTGTAATACTGGCTAGTAAAGCCCCGATACCTACAACAGCTCAGATAAGCACAGCAAAATGGTGGTATTGGCTGGGAGGACTGATCGTTGTTTTAAACATTGTAACCTTTACTGTTTCGCCATCCAAAATTGGAGTAGGAAATATGATAGTGCTATTTGTAGCTTCTCAATTGATTTCCTCCACTGTTTTTGAGCATTACGGACTTTTTGGTGTAGTGCAGCACAGTATAAACTACCAGAAAATAATTGGAATTATTTTACTAATTGCGGGTGTTTTCTTCATCAAAAAATTCTAGCATTTGGCTAAATAATATTGAACTGAAAATCAAACCAGCAATTGCAACCAATTCAAAACTTAGCCTGGCTAAGTTTTTTTTATTTTATCAAAATCTGGTAATATAACTAATGGCAGCTGTAAAAGATCTCGTAAGCCCATCAGGTCTGATTGTCCTGACAACAAATGGAGTAGCTAAAGAAAGTTCGAGGCTGTTATTTTTAAAATTATAAGCGGAAATAATATTACCGTTTATAGTCAGACCTGAAGAACCGTCAATCGAATAACGCTTTCCAAAAATATCTTCTGCACTATCTTCTCCAAGATGGTAAATGAAAAGTACATTAGGTTTAAAAACAAACTTTTTATTCGTTGTTTCCCTGCTATAGGTAATCCTGTATAAAACATCTGGTTTTCTCTTGAATAAATTAGTGGTTGGAAAATCATTTGTCCCGGAGTATTCGGCAAAATAAGAATTTGCATTGAGATTGAAAACCGGAATCTGGAAGGCAAAATTAAAATCCCAGTGGTAATAATTTAGATTCGATGAACCCAAGAAATCAATCGTTCCAAGACTGCTTTGATAATCCAATGGCAAAGGATGATTATTAATCTTTAAGTTGCTACGGTTAAAAGGAATCTTTGCTCCCGATGTAAAGCTCCATTTAAAATGGCTATCCGTTTTTTTTCCATAGCTTGCTAACAGGTAAGCATCTCCAATCGAAGCTCTTTTTCCAAATTCACCATAAGCCAATGATGAAGTTATTTTGACGGAGGCGGCCCACGAATCGTTAAAAAAC
>CAMFLD010000447.1 GCA_945957245.1 uncultured Flavobacterium sp.
GAGGCAGGACGCAAGACCGCTTCGCTGCAACAGGCAAGAAAATAAAGTAACTATAAATATATGAAGCTGTTTAAACAATAATGCAAAGGTCTAGTCTCTTGCTTCTTGTTTCCTGCTTCTAACAATAACAACATATGAAACGAATCATCAAAAAAGTGGCTGTAGTAGGTTCCGGAATCATGGGTTCGGGGATTGCCTGCCATTTTGCTAACATTGGACTGGAGGTACTGCTTTTGGATATTATTCCGAATGAGCTCACCGAAGCCGAACAAAAGAAAGGCCTCACGCTTGAAAGCAAAGCGGTACGTAACCGTATTGTGAATGATCATTTGGCGAATGCCTTGAAATCGAACCCCTCACCTATTTACAACCAAAAATTTGCCAGCCGTATTACTACAGGAAATACAACTGATGATATGGCCAAAATAGGCACATGTGATTGGGTTATTGAAGTTGTAGTAGAGCGTTTAGACATCAAAAAACTGGTGTTTGAACAGATTGACAAGTTCAGAAAACCGGGTACTTTGGTTACTTCAAACACTTCCGGGATTCCAATCAAATTTATGAGCGAAGGACGAAGCGAGGATTTCCAGAAGCATTTCTGCGGAACCCACTTCTTTAATCCTGCCCGCTATCTGAAATTATTTGAAATCATTCCGGGACCTCAGACTTCGCAGGAAGTACTGGATTTCCTCTTTGATTACGGTTCAAGATATTTAGGCAAGACTTCGGTTGTTGCAAAAGATACTCCGGCGTTTATTGGAAACCGTATCGGGATTTTCGGAATTCAGAGTCTGTTCCATCTGGTAAAAGAAATGGGACTGACTATTGAAGAAGTGGATAAACTTACCGGACCTGTTATTGGAAGACCAAAATCGGCTACCTTCCGCACTGTGGATGTAGTGGGTCTGGATACTTTGGTGCATGTTGCCAATGGTTTGTATGAGGGTGTGCCCAATGACGAAGCGCATGATTTATTCAAACTACCGGATTTCATCAGTAAAATGATGGAAAACAAATGGCTGGGAAGCAAAACCGGGCAGGGATTCTATAAAAAAGTGGATAAAGACATCCTTTCTTTGGATTTAGATACCATGGAATACCGCCCGGCTAAGAAAGCTTCCTTTGCCACATTGGAACTTACTAAAACTATCGACAAGCCTATTGACCGATTCCGGGTATTGGTAAAAGGAAAAGACAAAGCAGGTGATTTCTACAGAAAGAATTTTACCGCCATGTTTGCTTATGTTTCCAATCGTGTCCCTGAAATCACTGATGATTTTTATAAAATTGATGATGCGATGAAAGCCGGTTTCGGATGGGAAAACGGTCCGTTTGAAATATGGGATGCGATAGGCGTACAAAAAGGGATTGACCTGATGGATGCAGAAGGCCTGAAACCTGCTGCCTGGGTGCTGGATATGATTACTTCGGGCAATACCAGTTTTTACACAGTTAAAGAAGGAGCAACCTACTATTATGACATTGCTTCCAAAACCCAGAAAAAGGTTCCGGGGCAGGATGCTTTCATCATCCTGAACAACATCCGCGAAAGCAAAAAGGTATGGAGCAACAGCGGTGCCGTAATACACGATTTGGGAGACGGAATCCTGAATTTGGAATTCCAAAGCAAAATGAATACGATTGGTGGGGATGTGCTTACCGGAATCAATAAAGCAATCGACCTTGCCGAAAAAGAATACAACGGATTGGTGATTGGGAATCAAGGGGCTAACTTCTCTGTGGGTGCCAATATCGGAATGATTTTTATGATGGCGGTGGAACAGGAATATGACGAACTGAATATGGCTATCAAAATGTTCCAGGATACGATGATGCGGGTACGTTACTCGGCTGCTCCGGTTATTGTTGCGCCACATGGAATGACTCTGGGTGGTGGTTGCGAAATGACATTGCATGCCGATAAGGTAGTAGCTGCTGCGGAAAGTTATATTGGATTAGTGGAGTTTGGAGTTGGTGTAATTCCCGGCGGTGGCGGTTCTAAAGAAATGACTCTTAGAGCTTCTGATTTATTCCATAAAAATGATGTGGAGCTGAATGTACTTCAGGAGTATTTCTTAACGGTGGCTATGGCTAAAGTATCTACTTCGGCCTATGAAGCATTTGACACAGGGGTTCTTCAGAAAGGAAAAGATATTGTGGTCGTAAACAAAGACCGTCAGATTGCTGAAGCTAAAAAGCATGCCTTGCTTATGGCTGAAGCGGGTTATACGCAACCTATCCGAAGAAATGATGTGAAAGTTCTGGGCAAACAGGCATTGGGAATGTTCTTAGTTGGAACCGACCAAATGGTAGCCGGAAAATACATATCAGAACACGACCAGAAAATTGCCAACAAACTGGCTTATGTAATGGCCGGTGGAGATTTATCTGAGCCAACACTGGTTTCAGAACAATACTTACTGGATATCGAAAGAGAAGCCTTCCTGTCGCTCTGCACGGAAAGAAAAACCCTGGAAAGGATTCAGTTTATGTTGACTAAGGGGAAACCGTTGAGGAATTAAAGCAAGAAACAAGAAGCAAGAAACAAGAAGCAAGAGACAAGACTCTTTCAGTGGAACGATCTGGCAGCGAAGCGATCTTGCTTCTTGCCTCTAAAAAAATAAAAATATGAAAACAGCATACATAGTAAAAGCATACCGAACAGCCGTTGGGAAAGCGCCTAAG
>CAMFLD010000448.1 GCA_945957245.1 uncultured Flavobacterium sp.
GTATAAGAGACAGCCATACTAGTTTGCGTTTAGGCTGCTGTGCAAAACCTACTGTAGCCGTAAGTAAAATGAGTGCTAGCTTTTTCATATTTATTGGATTAATGTAAAAGTGCTTCTTAATTTAATGTCTGCTGATGACGTTCCAATCATCAGTTCAAATTCTCCCGGTTCAGCCCCCCATTGCAGTTCGTTGTTGAAGAATGATAATTTTTCCTTATCTATTACAAATTTCACAGTTTTAGATTCTCCTACATTTAGTCTGATTTTTTGAAAATCCCTAAGTTCCAAAATTGGACGCACTACTGAACCAAACTTATCCTGTAAATAAAGCTGAACTACTTCCTCTCCTGCATATTTACCAGTGTTGGTTATGGTAGCCGAAACTTCGATAGTTTCAGAATCCTTCATACTTGTTTTAGATAACTTTAAATCAGAATAGCTAAAGGTAGTGTAGCTCAAGCCATAACCAAAAGGAAATTTAGGTGAATTTGGTAAATCGATATAAGCCGATTTATAGATTTTGTCTTCGTTTATAGAAGGCCTTCCTGTACTGAAATGATTGTAGTAAATTGGAATCTGTCCTTCTTCTCTGGGAAATGAAATTGGCAATTTCCCGGACGGGTTATAATCTCCAAAAAGAACATCTGCAATAGCATTTCCTGCTTCTGAACCTAACCACCAGGTGTAAAGAATAGCAGGCATATTGTCTGCTGTCCAGTTGAAGATTAATGGTCTTCCGGCATTGATAAGGATTACGATTGGTTTTCCTGTTTTCTGCAATTCTTTTACCAAATCTTCCTGAACGCCGGGCAAATGAATATTGCTTCTTGATTTGGCTTCCCCACTCATATTCCAACGTTCTCCAATACTCAACACAACTACATCGGCTTGATTAGCAACATCAACAGCTTCCTGAAATCCGGCTTTGCTCATGTCTTCCACTCCACATCCTCTGGCATATAACAATTTTGTGTTTTTGCCAACTTTACGCTCCAGACCTTCCCACTGTGAAACAATATAACTTGAGTCAACATCTTTTAAATCAACAGCCCAAAATCCGTGATTGATTCTTTTTGGTTTAACCATTGGTCCAATGAATGCTATGGTTTTGGTAGTTTTAGAAAGTGGTAAAATATTCTTTTCATTTTTGAGCAATACAATACTTTTAGCAGCAACTTCGCGAGCTATTTTGGTATGTTCCGGATTATTCAATTCTTTTTCCTGACGCTCTTTGTTACAATATCTGAAAGGATCATCAAATAAACCTAATTCAAATTTCTTGCGTAAAATACGGCTCACAGCTTCGTCAACAACACTTATAGGTACTTTGTTTTCTTTTACTAATTGCACCAGAAAATCATTATAGGCATTGCCTTCCATGTCCATATCGTTACCAGCCAGAATCGCTTTTTCAGCGGAATCCTTTTTATCCGGGGAATACCCATGGGCTACCATTTCGGCAATAGAGCCCCAATCGGAAACAATAAAGCCACTGAAATTCCATTTCCCTTTCAGGATATCACGTTGGATGTATTTGTTTGCCGAAGCCGGAATTCCGTTGATATCATTGAAAGAATTCATAAATGTCGCTACATTGGCATCCACAGCTGCTTTAAATGGCGGCAGGTAGGTTTCCGATAACATTCGGTTACTCATATCGACCGAATTATAATCCCTTCCTCCTACTGCAGCTCCATAAGCCGCAAAGTGTTTTACGCAGGCCATAACCGAATTTAAATCGCCAAGTTTATTTCCCTGAAATCCTTTAACACGGGCGTAAGCAATGCGGGAACCCAAATAAGTATCTTCACCTGCACCTTCCATAACCCTTCCCCAACGTGGGTCACGGGATATATCAACCATTGGGGCAAACGTCCAATGAATTCCTGAAGCGGCGGCTTCAGTTGCGGCAACGCGGGCTGAAAGCTCCATAGCAGCTAAATCCCAACTGGCTGCTTCCCCTAACGGAATAGGAAATGTAGTCTTGTGCCCGTGAATGACATCAAGACCAAACAACAACGGAATTTTTAAGCGAGACTGCATCGCCAGTTCCTGATATTGACGGGTGTATTTGTATCCAATGATGTTGAGCATTGAACCAATCTTTCCTGATTTTATTTCCTGCTGTTTGTTGGGGTTAATAGTCAAAGGACCTGTTACTGTATTGTCACCCGAATATTGGTTAAGTTGTCCAACTTTTTCTTCCAAAGTCATTTTAGCCAACAGCTCTTTAATTTTTTGGTCAGTTGATTTATTTTGAGAAAATCCTAAAAATGAAGTTGTTATTAAAAGTAATATAAATATATTCTTCATATATGTGATTGTTTTTTGATGGTTTATTTTGAATTATGGAATTCCAAATAATTCAGGTTAAATCCTCCTTTTTCAAAGTAGATTCTAACTTTATTATATCCTTTTTTTAAAGCAATTTTACCAACCGGAATTGTTGCCCATTTTTGTTTTCCGCCCGATACCGGAAGGCTTACAGGTTTTGATATTTTATTACCCTTTTCATCGGTCAGGTATATTTTGCCGCTATTTTTTGCATCTGCATAACGGAGGGAAACATTGAATGTTGTTGCTTTATCCAAATCAAAAGTATATTGCAGCCATTCCCCATTTTCAATGTAGGAAACGCTATAACCGTTTGTGATTTTATCAGTGCATTTTACAATATCCACACCCTGT
>CAMFLD010000449.1 GCA_945957245.1 uncultured Flavobacterium sp.
AACTTATGATTTTTTGGACCAGGCAAATGGTTTTTCAGATAATCAAAGAAAACCGCAGGAACCGGATTGTTTTCAGCCTTAAAAATACCGGGCCAGTGAGTAGATAAACAAGCCGCACCACCAAAAACCTCGGGATATTCACAAATAGCATACATGGATATCAAACCACCCATACTTGAGCCCGCAATAAAGGTATGAGCCGCATCCGTTCTAGTCGAAAAATTAGAATCAATATAAGGCTTTAACTCCGTTACAACAAACTTTAGATAATTATCCGAACAGGGATTAAAAGGCTCTTTGATTTTTTTCTCAGATAAAAGTTGGCCTGAAACAAACTCCTGCTGCTCTTTGGTAAGTTTAGCAAAAGCCTTTTGCGGAAAATATTCAAAATGACGCTTCATTCCGTTATTCCAAATCCCTACAACAATAAATTTCTGGGTTTTCCCATCAGCAATTAATTTTGCTGCAGTACCGTCAGCATCCCATTCCTGTTTGTTCCAGGTAATGTCAGCATCAAACAAAGACTGACCATCATGCATGTAAACAACAGCATACTTTTCGTTAGGAGAATAACCATCAGGCAACCAGATATCAATATTTCTGGAATCAACATAATTCGATTTGAAATTAGATAAACGCTGTATTTTCCCGGAACTAACATGGGGTTCCTGAGCTTTTGCTGCCATTCCCAAAAAAATAAAAATTAAGCTTACTAAATTCGTTTTCATATACCTATCTTTTTAAAGTAAAATGCCCTCTGGCATTACGGCCATCCTGCAACTGTATGGTAAACCAATAATCATCGGCAGGCATCAGTTTACCATTATAAGTACCATTCCATCCGGCACTTATTGGACTAATCTGCTTCAGTAATTTTCCCATTCTGTCAAAGATATAAATAATAGAATTGGCATTTGAAGAACTTGGGTTAATACCTTTCAGGTTCCAATAATCATTATATCCGTCACCATTCGGAGTAAAATACCTCGGAATCTGCATCACGAAAAAATCCTGGCTGACAGTACCACAACCATTTTTATCCCTAACATAAGCCGTGTAAATC
The DNA here is from genome assembly GCA_945957245.1 of uncultured Flavobacterium sp. GTDB lineage: Bacteria > Bacteroidota > Bacteroidia > Flavobacteriales > Flavobacteriaceae > Flavobacterium. The sequence continues at coordinate 1,064 of CAMFLD010000449.1, forward strand.
AATCCGTTTAAATTAGTAAAAATTGGGCTGTCCTGAAAATTAATTCCGTCAATCGAATACTCATAAACCCCATTTCCGGTAGCTATAATTTCTACCGAATTGCTGTAATTCAGGTCGTCAATGTTAATGTCTGTTATTGTAGCTGTTTCTGAACCTGTTACCGTAAAGGTTTTTACTTTAGTACAACCGTCGTTGTTTTTAATGGTAACCGTATAAACACCTGCTGCATTAACCGGTATCGATGGCGTCATGGCACCTGTACTCCAGGAATAAGACGGAAAACCCGGATCGGCAGTCAGAGTAATGGCATTGTTATTACAAATCTGAGCAGTTTCATCTGCAATAGGATCAGCAAATGTTTTTATATTAATAGTAACTGGAAAAGGAACATAACAATGACTGTTCCTTATATTGGCATAAATAATCTGTTGGTAAGCCGTAGTAAGAAGATAGGAATTCGGCAACGGATTCGCACTCGTCAGACTGTCGTAAAAATCAACAGCATAACCCGATGGCAAACTCGAAAAAAGCGTTGGAACAATGTCGCTCAACGTAATAGTAGTAATGCCATCCTGTACCGTATCAGCATCACAATAAGTATAGGAAGATTGGTTCGTAGTCAGTTGTGGAGCAAATTCTAAATCAATATCAGAAGATGTTGTACAAGTTGGAGAATAAGTCGTAGTAAGCGAGTAATTTCCGTTCTGAGCATTTGTATAAGGTGGATTGAAAGTCAATGTTGGGCCGGTTTCACCGGGAATAGGACTTCCACCAAAGTTCCATTGATAACTTATTGCACCAGCCGAAGTACCATTTAAGGTAACAACTTCATTAGGACATACAGGATCATTATTGGCAAAAGTTCTGTCGGCACCCAAATCAACGCCAACGTTAAAACTGCTTCCTTTAAGAAAAATTGCCGAATCATATCGGTAATTCCCTTCATCGGCAATAACCAGCTTTATATGATATTGATGTCCGGGTATTACACTAGACTGCGCCGTTAATACTTTGGTTTGACCATTAAAATTAGTTGGATAATTAGTAGGGTTGAAAGCATCAAAGTACTGCGCATTCTGAGCAGCACAACCGCCCGGAATATCAGGATGCACACTCGTTACCTTGACAGGAATACTGGTATTAGGTATCACAGCAAGATTTTGATAAACCGTACTTCCCACTTCCTGAAGCAAAAAAGCAAACCCATCAGAGTAAGTGCAGGTAGCGGTACCATGATATTCTTCTGAGGCAAATATATAGTCAAAACTGATTTGGTTTCCCAACGGAATAAAATCAAACTCCAAAACAGTAGCATTGAGCGAATTGCTGATTCCTAATGCGTTGTTCAAATCGGCATCCCCATTCCAGCCCATTCCGCCACCATCATCCGATATAAAACTATTTGGACCACGGGCATCAATAATTTTTCCCGTGCTAAGAATCACACCTTCAGGAAAAGTAAATCCTGAGCCATTAGCATTAAAATACCCCCAGCTTTTTTCACCCGTGGTAAAATTTCCTCCGGATACCGAAACATTGGAAACAGAAGCACAACCCGAATTGATCAAGACATTCTCTATCAGCTGAAGTGGGGTATGGGTTTCATCTGTAGTGATGTATTG
>CAMFLD010000450.1 GCA_945957245.1 uncultured Flavobacterium sp.
AATTGGACAACGCATTGACAGCCTTGGTACCTACTCCGTTTAGTCCGACCGATTTTTTAAAGGCTTTTGAATCGTATTTACCTCCGGTATTCATTTTGGAAACAACATCCACTACCTTACCAAGCGGAATTCCACGCCCGTAGTCACGAACAGTCACCATTTTATCTTTGATGGTTACTTCTATGACTTTCCCGGCTCCCATGACAAACTCATCGATACAGTTATCGATAACTTCCTTCAGCAGAATATAAATACCGTCATCGGGTGACGAACCGTCCCCGAGTTTCCCGATATACATTCCGGGACGCATGCGGATATGTTCCTTCCAGTCTAACGAGCGGATATTATCTTCCGTATATTGATTTTGCTCTTGCATTGAAAATAGTCGATTTTCCGCTAATATAGTGGAATTAGTGCGATTTTGGAAGTTTCCGCTACCAAAGTTATTAAGAATGATATTGACAAAAAAGAGTTCCTGAGAACGGTAATCAACAACTATTTCAATTGATTAATTCTGAAAGTTGCAACCCTAATACCATCAACAAAAAGCATTAAATATCTTCCTATAGATTTATCGATTGTAATTTCAAATTCAGTAATGCCATCCGTTGTGGTGGTAATGGTATCGGCGGGTCCTAAGGTCTCGTCTTTTAGGGAATAAGTTATTTTAGCCTCCGTATCTAAACCTGCAATCCTGAATTTGAACTTCTCGCCTTTTTTGATTGTTATTATACCTGATTTTGGCTCAATAATTTTTATATTTCCAATAAATTGGGTATCCAGTAATGGTGCATCCAGAAAATCTTTTTTATTTATTTTGAAGTCGTGCCAGTTTCCTTTATCGGGATAATGATTAGCAAAAAATGATTCCTTGGGTGTATCAAAATAAAAGAGTGTAAAATCAGGTATAAATTTCTTTTCTTCTTCATCCACAAAACCGGCACCCCAAGTAACATCAATCAGCTTCCATTCACCATCTATCAGCACTGAATTCCAGGCATGGTCAATAACCGCTCTTTTTTTACCAATATCATATTTTTCGGTTTTGGCTGAACCGCTATTTATTTCGCAATTGAGTCCAATTAAATTTGCGACAGCAAAATACGCTTGTGCATAATCTCCACAGATGCCTTTTCTGGAACGCAAAGTCTTACCTACTTCTTTATCGAACATCTTCTTTTCCTTTCGTAATTTTTCTTCCTGCGTTTTATATTTTATGCGTTTGAACTTTGGCGGATTATCCCTTTTCTTTATATCATAACGGATGTTGAATGCCATCCAACAATATAAAGCCTGGGCCTGGTCGCGCTGGAGCGTAAAATCATGCCTAATCCTGTTGGCCAAGTTCTCAGGATTGGAAAAATGTTTCGGATACTTTAAAACAGTACTGTTGATTTCAAAGGCTTTCCGCATTGGTTCCAAGCCATCCTGCGCAACGGAATACTGAAAGATTAGAAATATAAAAAGAAATTTCCTCATCAGTGTTAAAAAGGGCTTTTATTGATGCTTTGCCAAAAATACGGATTTGTAAATATCAACAATTATAAAAAGTGAAATTAGGAATGAACCTATTGCCAGCACATCCAAAACTGAGAATTCAAATTCAAAAATCTTCAATACAATACAGGTAATCCAAATAATAAAGAGATTTAAATTAAAAGTTCCTGCTAAAATGTAAAAAAAATTAGTTTCTAATCGATAAGTTTTCTTTTTAAAATAAAAGAATAATCTAATTATCAGCAAAATAATACCATAACCGAAAATAAACAGCAAACTATATGAATAATTAGCGAGTAACCCTAAGCCGCAAAACATTTCATCATGTTCAAAGAAATAGCAAAAGAACAAGTAAAGAGTCCAAAAATTAATAAACAACAATGACAATGTCGAATATTTAAATACTTTTTCTTTCATATGCGGGATTATTGATAATGACAAAATATTCCGGTATCCGTTACGGTCCAAAGTGCTGCTTTCTGATGGGCTGCTTTGAGTCCGGCATTGGCCCAGGAATTACAGGTTTGAAACAGACTGTAACTGCCTTTGGCTTCATAAAAACTATCATTTTTACCATAAGTAACGGCATTGATAAAAATAGGCATTTGACTTTCGTCATGCTGAAATCCGGTTTCGATATAGGCTACGAGCTTTTGATAATTATCTTTAGAAAGTTCAATACGGACACAGTTTTTACTTTCCTTAATCGATTTGTAAAATGTGGTATGCATCGCAGTGGTGCTCAGGCCAAAAGCGGCATTGAATGCGGTACTGAATTTAAGATCTGACCATTCAGGAGTATTAAGGTAAAATCCCTTATCTCCCCAGCCAAAAGCCAGAAACTGAGCGGTGGAGTCTTGTGCTTTAGTATTTTCATACTTGATTTCACTTTGCAAGTCTTTAATTTCGTTTTTAATTGGCAACACTAAATCGGTATGTACGCCATTGGTCATGATGTAAATAGCAACATCTTTGGATTGATTTTCCGCATCGCTGTTTACCGTTATTTTGGATAAGGAAAAAGCGGCAATCCCATAAACAGTGAGGAATAAGACAATTCCCAAACCTACTTTTTTGAGGATTTTGAGTGATTTTTTTAAGGTTTTCATGGTTTGGCTGGTTTTTTATGGGACAGGCAAATGTCATGCCAAAGGATTTACGATTTGAAATTGAAACGCCCTAACT
>CAMFLD010000451.1 GCA_945957245.1 uncultured Flavobacterium sp.
TTGCCCAATGGTCGATTCTGAGTAATATCACTTCAGGCATTATCCTGTTTTTCTTTTTCCCTTTCCGCATTGGTGATATTATTCAGGTTCATGATAAAGATTTTCCTATTAGAGCCGAAATTGAAGACATCAATGCATTTCACATCTATCTGAAAACTGAAGAAGGGGAACGCATCACCTACCCCAACAACTTATTGCTTCAAAAAGGTATTTCTATCATTACACCTAAATTTGAAAACAAGGAATTCACCGATTGACAGTATTATACTAATAATGTGAATTATAGAACTTTTAAAGGAATTCCTGTAAAAAAGTAAAGCATTTGTTTTGTCAACTTTGTTTCTCTGAGAGTAAACATTGTATGATGAAAACTTTACCTTTTTCCAATATCAAAAGATTTGCACACAAAAAAACCATCGATTTAAGCGAGGAAACCTTGTTACAGAAAAGCAAGATGGCCCAATTTTTCGAAAAAGCCGGAAATGTAGTTTTGTTTGTAATCAATGTCATTAAAAATACTTTTTCCAGAAATTTTGAATTTGGAGAATTTTTCAAACAATGCTTTCAGGTTGGAAATAAATCACTGCCACTGATTTCTATTACCGGAATTGTTATTGGTGTGGTGCTAACTATTCAGTCCCGACCGGTTCTTATTGATTTTGGTGCCGTAACAATGCTTCCGGGCATGGTTACCATTTCAATACTTCGGGAAATGGGACCGGTAATTACAGCGCTAATCTGCGCCGGAAAAGTTGGTTCAGGAATCGGAGCCGAATTAGGTTCCATGCGTGTAACCGAACAGATTGATGCTATGGAAGTATCCTCTACCAATCCAGTCCGGTTTTTAATCATTCCCAGAGTTATGGCTACCATGTTAATGATTCCGCTACTCACCTTTTATGCCGATGCATTGGGAATCCTGGGAAGTTGGGCTGCCTCTAATATCAAAGGCGATGTCAGTTTTGTACTATTCATATCACAAGCCTTTGGAAGTGTAGACTTTATGGATTTCATTCCCGCTGTAATAAAATCATTCTTTTTCGGTGCCGTAATTGGACTTGTAGGATGTTACAAAGGCTTTAATGCCGGCCGCGGAACCGAAAGTGTTGGTATTGCAGCCAATTCTGCTGTTGTAATCAGCTCATTGCTTGTTATTCTGGTTGATTTAGTAGCAGTTCAAATAACCGATTTATTATGAAAGAGACTGCTTCAAATACAAAACAAACAGCTATTAGGATTGAAAACCTGAAAAAACAATTCGGGAATCAGCAAGTACTGAAAGGCATTTCATTGGAACTATATCAAGGAGAGAATCTGGTTGTATTGGGTAAATCCGGAACAGGAAAATCGGTTTTAATTAAATGTATTGTAAGGCTGCTCAATGCTGATGAAGGCAATATTAATGTGCTCGGGGAAGAAATAAACCAATTAAAAGCAAAGGAATTGGATGAAATCAGAAAGAAGATTGGATTTCTTTTCCAAAGTGGCGCATTATATGATTCGATGACTGTGAGGCAGAATCTGGCTTTTCCTTTAAAACGGATCAAAAAAGGATTGACCAAAGCGCAAATAGATGCAAAAATAGCTGAAGCATTAGATAATGTGGGTCTTCCAGATGTGATTGATAAAATGCCCTCAGAACTTTCGGGAGGAATGCGGAAAAGAGTAAGTCTCGCCCGAACCATTATAGTTGACCCTACCATAATGCTTTATGACGAACCAACTACAGGTTTAGACCCAGTCACTTCTGATGAAATCAGCATTCTGATTAATGATATCCAGAAAAAATATAAAACAGCCTCTATCATCATTACGCATGATATAGAATGCGTTAGAGCGGTTGCTGACCGGATTGTTATGCTTCATGAAGGCACTGTCTATAAAGAAGGTAAACTTACTGAGTTTGAAAACTCAAAAGATGAATTGATACAGTCTTTTTTTAAATCCAAAAAACACCATTAAAACTTTTAGGTCATGGAAACACATAGTCCACAATTTAAATTTCGCTTGGGAATGTTCGTAATCATTGGCATATTTTTATTTGTCTTTGGCATTTTTATTATTGGCAAACAAAAGAATATGTTCAATCCGGTTTTTACACTCAGGGCCAACTTTCATAATATAAGTGGGCTGCAAGTTGGAAATACTGTCCGTTTTGCCGGAATTAATATTGGAACCGTAGACAATATTGAAATTGTCAATGATTCGATGGTCATGGTTGAAATGGTAATAAAACAGGAAGTACAAAAATTCATCAAAGCGGACAGTAAAGCCGGAATAGGTTCTGAAGGGATAATCGGAGATAAGGTTGTTGTTATATCCCAAGGAACACAACTGAATAAAACTGTTACTAACAACCAACGTATTGCTGCTATAGAACCCTTAGAAACTGATGCCATTTTCAGAAGCCTAAAAGTAACTGCAGACAATGCTGCAATGGCAACCAATGATATAGCCGAAATTGTAAACAAAGTCAACAATGGCGAAGGAACATTAGGTCGATTAATTAAGGATGAAAAAATGGCTAATAACATTGACCAGACCGTAGTGAACCTGAAAAAAAGCACCAAAAATCTCAACGAAAATATGGAAGCAGCTAAACACAATTTCCTCTTGAGAGGTTATTTCAGGAAAAAAGAGAAAGAAGCCGCCAAAGCTAAAGAAGAAGCT
>CAMFLD010000452.1 GCA_945957245.1 uncultured Flavobacterium sp.
AGATCAGCCTCGGTCTCGTGGGCTCGGAGATGTGTATAAGAGACAGCTTTTTATAGTATAATGGCGCTTCATTTTTAGATTCATGTAATTTCAATTTTGAATCATTAAATGATGGCAATATGGATTTTCTGTTGGGAAAGGTATTTATCTCAATGAAGAGCACCCGAACATCAAACCCCAACTGCTTCAAAAAGTTAACCTGCTCTTGAATATAAGTGCCTTTTGTAGGATTTAAAGGGGTTGAAAACCAAGATGGTATAATTAAAATTCTTTTCATACTGTCTTTTCCTATACTTACTTGCTAAATCTCAGTATGGCATATAATCTTGATAAAACTGCTCTAAAACCATTATTCACAAAGGCAAAAAGGAGTATTAACGGGACAAAAGAAATCAATCCTATTTTGATGGTAAATAAGCCAAAGTTTAAATAGGAATCGACCGGGCAGTTCAACCCTAAATAATAAATCATTAGGAATAATATCAAAAAGAAGATTGAAAGCAATGGCAAAACTTCAAGCCAATAATTAAGTACCGACTTATCAAACCCCTTCCTGAACAAAAAATAGGGTTTCCATAGGCATATTACTAATAACAGGCTTATAATCGTCCCCATAATAACACCATTTATTCCATATAATTTTCCGAAAATAATTGTTATAGTCAAATTGATTGCCACCTCAATGACCGGTGCCCAAATGTCACTGAACAGTCCATATCCATTAATAAATACATCAACTGCTTTTCTAATCTGCATCAGAAAAAAAACAGTGATGATAAGGGCTAATGTAGAAATTGGCAAAAGGTACTTATTGCCAAGCCAAACCGAAATAAATGGATTGATTATGAAAAACAATACTATTGACAGGAAGCTGGCAATAAAAAAATGGAATGAAAGTATCTGTGAGAAGACCTGACCTACTTTTTTTGGATTATGTTCTGAAAGCAGGTTACCTACACCGGGAGCTATATTTACCAAAAGAGTTGCTATTAATAAATTTACATTTTGGACAATCAGGTAATAATTACCATATAAGGTAACCATTGATAAACTTGTAAAAATGTAAATAAAAAATAAATCAGTGCTATTCAAAATAAAACCGCCCAATCTATGTACAAATGATTGTTTTATGGTTTTAACTATCTGATGAAAATCAGGCAGTGTTTCTTTGTAAAACTTACCATTCAACAAGAGCCAGGGATATTCTTTAGTGATTCGTCTTCTAAGTAAATAACTTTGAAGTAAAGGAAAGATAAGTTCTAAGAGTATCCAAGCAAACACATTTTTCCAAATAATCAGCAACGCTATTTGGCAAATAAGCTTTGCAAGGTTTATTATTCTGTCATACATCCGCACTACATAATCTTTTTGATCGGCTATAAGCAATGTCTGATGGTAATTAAAAAAGTAACCTAAAAGAGAAACCGTTATTGTGACTAAATAAGTTAAATAAATGAGGGTTAGTGAGACGGTTTGCTGGTGAAAAAGAAATGGAATTACAAATAAAAAAAAGAATCCCAATAGGCTGATCGCAATTGCTATCCGCTTGTAAAAATAACCGAAAAGAAGCATCACTTTCTGAATTTCCAACCTGTTTTCTTCCTGAATGGGTTTATATAATCTGTAACTAATACTGGCAACAATTCCAAGATCAGCGATGTTCAAAAAACCAATGATGTTTCTTATCGTGCTTACAATTCCTAAAAAATCATCTCCGAGTTTATCCAGGAAAATCTTTCTGGACAAAAAATTCACGAAGATATTCAGGACAAACAAAAGCAGTCCAATCTTCGCATTTTTAATAGTTTTATAAACCCTTGACATCCTGATAAGCTATTTACTGATTAAAATTTCTTTTGCTCCAAAGTATGCCTTGTAATTATCGAAAACCCAATTTTTATCAGATTGACTGCTTAATGGAAAATCAGTGAATTTGTAACAGAAAACCATCTGGTTTTGCTGAATTCTGTGCAGTTCAACAATTTTATCTTTAGATTCTGCCAGAATTTTGTATCTGGACTCTATTTTCTTTTTCAGTGAAAATCCCTGAGTAAAATTGAATACTACGATACCTATCAAAAAAGAATAAAACATCAGAGAAAGTATTTTCGAAATCAAAATCTGTTTAGTAGTGATTTTTTGTGAAGAACTATTTTTGAATAGCCTAAATATTGTAACTACAATAAAAACAAATAGAAAAAACACAAAATATATTGATGTTCGGATGGCAGAAAATCCCGGAGTAAGTATAAAAGGAGTTAGTGTGCTCATGGCCAACAGCATCCATTTATAATTTTCTAAAAATTCAACAATTCCATGAACATTAAATTTGACTTTGAATTGATTTTTAAAATTTCCATAAGGGACTAAAACTGTTAACGCTATAGCTGCGGCTACAATCAGTACTATCCCTGTTTGCAAATACTTTTTTAGGACACTTAAATAATTAAGCAAAAGCTGAATTACATTAAAACTGATATTCGACTGACCTCCTACTTTTAATCTAATAAAATTACCGGGAGCAATGAAAAGAATTAAAATTCCTAAGCTTAGGAAAAGTAACAAAACGAAGTGGTAAGTTGCTTTTTCTTTTTTGATTCCGAATAAAATCAAATCGATTAAAACTAAAGCAATCAAAGCTATTGTCAGATTTTGTGTTGACGCTCCAAC
>CAMFLD010000453.1 GCA_945957245.1 uncultured Flavobacterium sp.
ATCCTGATGATAGCCACCATCAATACCTGGAACCGAATTGCTATTGCGACAAAAATGCAGCCGGTTTGATTATTTTAAATTCTAAATTTTGAATGAAAATTATTTCTTGTAAAAGGGCAATATAGAAAAGTAAGGAGCTTAATTTAGAATTCAAAATTTAAAATAGATAAGAATCAAAATCCTTCAAAAACTCCGAGTCCGAACAATGCAAAATCATATTTAACCGGGTCATTGGGGTCGAGTTCTCTTAAAGCGGTGTCGAGTTCCAAAAGAGCTTTGGCATCGTTTTGTTTTCGGGTAAGAAGTCCCAGTTTACGGGCTACGTTGCCGGAATGTACATCAAGCGGACAGGAAAGTGAAGCCGGAGCAATGCTTTTCCAAATTCCGAAATCTACTCCCGCTTTGTCATTGCGGCACATCCAACGGAGGAACATGTTGATTCTTTTGGCTGCCGAACCCCGTAAAGGATCGGAAACGTGTTTGGCGGTTCTTGGTAAATGGTTTATTTCAAAGAATAACTTCCTGAATTCTGAAATACTCTGCTGCATGGATAAGGGCTGTTGGTTTTTGGCGAAAGCCATTTCCAAACCATTATGATTGTTGTAAATATGCTGCAGTGCCTTTATAAAGGTGACAAAATCATTACCATTGAAAGTTCTGTGTACAAAATTGTCCAGTCGTTCAAGTTGGGTTTCATTATGGTTCATTACAAAATCATAAGGCGAATTACCCATAAGCGCTATCATGCGTTTGCTGTTGTTGATAATCATTTTACGGTTGCCCCACGCAATAGTCGAAGTCAGAAAAGCAGCAATTTCAATATCTTCCTTTAATGAAAATTGATGCGGTATCTGTATAGGATCGGACTCGATAAATTTTGGATTGTTATAGAGTTCCACTTTCTCATTGAGGAATTCCTTTAATTCGGTTTTATTCATCACCGCTTACTTTTTGGGAACAAAATCCATCACTAAGCTGAATACTCCGCTGTTGTGGAATGTAGAAAAAACCATGTTGGAAATAATCCAGTTGCTTGGTATTGATGCACGGCAGTTCGCCATTTCCTGTAACCCAGAAGAAGGAATTATCAATAGGGCAATGGTAACGCATATTACCCACGCTTCCGCCCCGATATTCCGATTTCCATTTTGAATTGGGTTCGGGAATGACAACATTTTTAATGTTAAATGTGCTGTTTTGAACCAATAGATTATTTTCGGTTAAGTTACTGTAAGACATTGGCACAAATACTAAAACTATGCATAAAATCATTCCTAATGACAATGTACGGATAATCCATTTTTCATTTTTGACTATTAATGAAATCAGTAAAAGTGCAAAAAATAAGGTAAAATAAATATAGAAACGGTACTGCGGAGAACTGAAACAAAGTAATATCGCAAGGATTATAAACGAGCAATAGATAACCCAGATTTGTCTTGATAATTGTTTTTTTATAATGACAAAGGGAATAATTAGCATAAGTAGTACCGAAACCATGCCTATTATTCCAGTCAGCCCATTGTGAAAGAAATAATGCTTTATTATATCCAATAATGAGGCGGCTTGATAAGCTTCATTTGGAAAATAAAAAGAATGCAGCATGCTTTTGCTGAAAAAGAAATCCATGATGATGGACGGAACGGTATAATCAAAGGAATCCATCCTAAAATAAAGCAAAGGGAATAACGGATATCCGGTCAACGTAGTGTTTTTTAGTAGAAACAATACAAAAACCAAAATTGCAATGCAGTTTATTTTTAGGAAACGTCTTTTTAAAAGAGGGAAGTTTTTTAATAAATAAGCTATCGGGAATAGCAATAAGATAAACGCTGTAACCTTTATATATACTGCATAAAGCGCCAATATTCCTATAAAACTAAAGTTATCCTTAGAATCGCCGTTTTGCAGAAATAAAGCAAATATTATAAAGGCAAAGCAATATACAGGCAAATCCGGAGATGGGGAACTTACAAACTGAAACAGGAAAATATAAGTCAGCGGAAATAGGCCAAAAACCAAATCAGTTCGGTTGCCTTCTGAGAAATAGTGATACAATTTATTAAAGACAAAATAATTAGTCAGTAAAAGGCAAAAGCCGTTCAGGTCATTAAAACGGTCATAGAGGAATGATAAACTGTAAACCGCCTGAGTTATATGCCAGCCACTGGTTTGTCCGAAAAACAAATGAAGGTTGGCCAATCCTTTTACCAAGCCATATTCATTGAGCCATTTTATCGTTTGAATGTAATAGCTTTCATTATCAATGATAAACGGAAGTGTAGCACTTTGTGCCAATATCAGTAAGCTGCTTAAAGCAAAAAGTATTTTCAAGGGTATTGAAAATGACTTGATTTGCAATAGCATATCATGTATTATTCTAAAGCAAAGTTCCTTGTTTTTATATCCTAAAAAGACAGATGAAAGGAGCAACAGGCAATGGAAAATAACTGAAATCGGTCCAAAAAAAGCCCAGACAGTAGCAATAACAGTAACCGAAAACAATCCAAGAATAGAGGTGAGGACAACATCAAAATGTTTGATTCGTAATAGTTTTGAAAGCCCAACTCCAAAAGTAAGAGCGGTAAAAAGAATGTAAAACCAACTGAGTGCTATTAGTACTGTCTCTTATACACATCTCCGAGCCCACGAGACCGAGGCTGATCTC
>CAMFLD010000454.1 GCA_945957245.1 uncultured Flavobacterium sp.
ATCGAAAAGAAAAAGAAGAAATAAGCACGGATTTATGGACAGAATGGCTTCTGCAAATGGAAGAAAAGTCCTTGCGCGTCGTAGAGCTAAAGGAAGACATAAATTGACTGTTTCTTGTGAACCAAGACACAAAAAATAATGAGTGTCTCTTATTCAATATCAAGCCGTTACTTTTATTAGTAGCGGCTTTTTTTATAACTTGTTTATAAATTTTGATAAGATTTAGGAGCTATTTCCCGCTGTTCGTTGTATCTTTTACACCGGATGTCACTTAAAACTTGTCTCGGCAGAATGCATGATCGGGGCTAGATTATAATAAAAACAACTACTACAATACACACAACAATGCCAAAAGACAACTCCATCAAATCCATTTTAATTATAGGTTCAGGTCCAATTGTAATCGGACAGGCCTGTGAATTTGATTATGCCGGTTCCCAATCGGCCCGCTCCATTCGGGAAGAAGGAATAGAAGTAATTCTGATCAATTCCAATCCCGCAACCATCATGACCGACCCAAGCATGGCGGACCATGTTTACCTTTTGCCCTTAACAACCAAATCCATCATCCAAATCCTAAAAGAACATCCGCAGATTGATGCGGTACTTCCCACTATGGGAGGACAAACGGCATTAAACCTTTGCCTCGAGGCAGACGAAAAAGGAATCTGGAAAGATTTTGGCGTAAGGCTTATAGGAGTGGATATCAATGCCATCAACATTACTGAGGACCGTGAACAATTCAAGCAATTACTCGAAAAAATAAATGTACCGACCGCACCTGCAAAAACAGCAACATCTTTCCTAAAAGGAAAAGAAATAGCCCAGGAATTTGGTTTTCCATTAGTAATCCGTCCATCGTTTACACTCGGAGGTACAGGAGCCGCTTTTGTACACAGAAAAGAAGATTTTGATGAACTGCTCACCCGAGGATTAGAAGCTTCTCCCATCCACGAAGTGCTTATAGATAAAGCATTGCTGGGATGGAAAGAATATGAATTAGAGTTGCTGCGAGACAAAAACGACAATGTGGTAATCATTTGTTCTATCGAAAATATGGACCCAATGGGAATCCATACAGGAGACTCAATAACTGTTGCTCCGGCAATGACTTTGTCTGATTCGACTTTCCAGAAAATGAGGGACATGGCCATACTCATGATGCGCTCCATAGGAAATTTTGCAGGAGGTTGCAATGTGCAGTTTGCCGTTTCGCCAGACGAAAAAGAGGATATTGTTGCTATCGAAATCAATCCCCGTGTATCACGTTCTTCAGCTCTGGCATCAAAAGCAACAGGTTATCCTATTGCAAAAATCGCATCTAAACTAGCCTTAGGATATACCCTAGACGAATTGCAAAACCAAATCACAAAATCTACTTCGGCTTTATTTGAACCAACATTAGATTATGTTATCGTGAAAATACCACGTTGGAATTTTGACAAATTTGAAGGAGCAGACAGAACCTTAGGACTTCAAATGAAATCGGTTGGGGAAGTAATGGGCATTGGCCGTTCATTCCAGGAAGCTTTACATAAAGCAACCCAATCATTGGAAATAAAAAGAAATGGTTTAGGGGCCGATGGAAAAGGATACCGAAATTATGAGCAAATTATCGACAAACTTACCCATGCCAGTTGGGATAGGGTATTTGTAATTTATGATGCTATTGCCATGGGAATCCCATTGAGCAGAATCCATGAAATTACTAAAATAGACATGTGGTTCTTAAAGCAATATGAAGAACTTTACAATATTGAAAAGGAAATTTCCAAATACGATATCACTAATCTTCCAAAAGAACTTCTTTTAGAAGCAAAGCAAAAAGGTTATGGAGACCGTCAAATAGCCCACATGCTGAGATGTCTTGAAAGTCAGGTTTACAAGCTTCGTGAAGAAATGAATATTAAAAGGGTGTACAAACTGGTAGACACTTGTGCTGCCGAATTTAAAGCTCAGACGCCTTATTATTACTCGACATTTGAAGCAGAAATTGAAACCGCAAACGGAGAACGTTATGTTCATAACGAAAGTGTAGTTTCTAATAAGAAAAAAGTAGTCGTTTTAGGTTCGGGTCCCAATAGGATTGGACAAGGAATTGAATTTGATTATTCCTGTGTTCATGGAGTTTTGGCGGCAAAAGAGGCCGGTTTTGAAACCATAATGATTAACTGTAATCCGGAAACAGTTTCCACTGATTTCGATACAGCCGATAAATTATACTTTGAACCTGTTTTTTGGGAACATATATATGATATCATCCGTCATGAAAAGCCCGAAGGCGTAATTGTACAGCTTGGAGGTCAGACCGCACTGAAATTAGCCGAAAAACTATCAAAATATGACATCAAGATTTTAGGAACATCATTTGATGCACTGGATTTGGCCGAAGACCGGGGCAGATTCTCCGAATTGTTGGAAGAATTGGGAAGTCCGTTTCCAAAGTTTGGCGTAGCCGAAAATGCCGAACAGGCATCACAGCTTGCCGATGTTTTAGACTTCCCGCTTTTAGTTCGACCTTCCTATGTTTTGGGTGGACAGGGAATGAAAATTGTCATCAATAAGCAGGAACTTGAAGAGCATGTTATTGATTTATTGAAGAATATTCCGGGAAATAAATTACTGCTGGATAATTATTTAGATGGAGCAATTGAAGCC
>CAMFLD010000455.1 GCA_945957245.1 uncultured Flavobacterium sp.
ATTCTAACCACAAGCTATCATGCACCTTATACGGTGGATTTGGAAGCCAAAGGTTTCCCTTATAAATCGACTGATGATTTTCCTCAGGCAATGAAGAAATATTATGATGGTGCCATGAACCTTAAAGAATTGGGGCATCTTTGGTATGGCGATAAGGCTTTGGGTGATTTTGTAAGGAAAGCTGAAAAGGTTTACACAAATTCTGTTTTCAACTTTACGGGAGATCATTTTGGACGGAAGTTCATCAACAGCAAACCTAACCTTTACGAAAAATCTTCGGTGGCGTATATCCTATATGGTAAATCGATTCCGAAGTCGCTCAATTTTACGCCGGGAAGTCATATCGACATTATGCCGACATTGATTGAAATGATTGCGCCTAAAGGATTTGAATATTATAGTTTTGGCGAATCAATGTTTACCAAAGGTAAAAATGAGGGTATTGCATTTGACAAAATGATTGAAGGGAATACACTGTATTATTTCCCAAAAGGTTCAAATATTGAAACTATTGACCTAACCACATTCCAAGAAGCCAGTCTTAAGAAAAGTGAGTTGGAGTTGAAGCATAACAAACTGATGGCTCTTGCCTGGTATTATACCATGAAAGGAAATAATTTGAAAGAGGTACAAAAACCTGTAAAAAAATAAATGATGGATATTAATTCGGAAGTTCATAAAGCATTTGAAATTATACAAAATGGCGGTATCATCCTTTACCCTACTGATACGGTATGGGGAATTGGCTGTGATGCTACCAATCCCGAAGCGGTGAAAAAGATTTATGCTTTAAAACAGCGGGAAGAAACCAAAAGTATGATTGTGCTGATGAATGGGGAGAAAATGATGTACAATGTATTCAAAGATATTCCCGAAACTGCCTGGCAGATTCTTGATTTGTCTGAGAAGCCTACTACCCTAATCCTTGACAATCCGAGGAATGTAGCGGCTAATATTGTGGCTGAAGATCATACACTTGGGGTTAGAATTGTAAAAGAGCCTTTTTGCTTTAAACTTATGGAGCGTATGAAAAAACCATTGGTTTCGACCTCAGCGAATATATCGGGCGAACCTACTCCAAAATCTTTTAAAGAAATTAGCCCCGAAATTATAAAAGGTGTAGACTATGTAGTAAATTTGCATCACGAAAAAATTTGCGACAAACCTTCGACTATCATCAAGCTTTCGCTGGATAATCAGGTGAAAATCATTCGTAAGTAATTGACTGAACATTTTGAGAATTTAGAGATTTGAAAATGTTCGTGTTAATTTTCAAATTAAACTATGAATTATAGTAAAGCCTTAGATAATAAAATTTTTGAAATCGTTTCAAATGCGTCACAAGAGTTACATCTTGAAAGTTACGTTATTGGCGGTTTTGTCCGTGATTATCTTTTGCAGCGAGATTTTAAAAAAGATATTGATATCGTTGCCGTTGGCTCCGGAATTGATTTGGCATTAAAGGTTTCTGAATTATTGCCCAATA
Source organism: uncultured Flavobacterium sp. (assembly GCA_945957245.1). Taxonomy (GTDB): domain Bacteria; phylum Bacteroidota; class Bacteroidia; order Flavobacteriales; family Flavobacteriaceae; genus Flavobacterium. Next base: position 1,487 of record CAMFLD010000455.1, read on the forward strand.
AACCGAAGGTTCAGGTTTTTAAAAACTACGGAACGGCAATGCTCCGCTACAAGGAAATCGATATTGAATTTGTAGGTGCACGTAAAGAAAGTTATTCTGAAAACAGCCGAAATCCTGAAGTGGAAAGCGGTACACTGGAGGATGACCAAAACCGAAGGGATTTTACCATTAACGCACTGGCTTTTTCATTAAATAAAGATAATTACGGTGATTTGGTTGACCCTTTCAATGGGTTGTCCGATTTAGACCATAAAATCATCAAAACGCCTTTAAATCCTGATGTAACTTATTCTGATGATCCTTTGCGTATGATGCGTGCCATTCGTTTTGCCACGCAATTAGGCTTTACGATTGAAGAAGAATCATTAAAAGCCATTGAGCGGAACAAGGAACGTATCGAGATTATTTCGGGGGAACGTATTGTTGATGAACTAAACAAAATTCTCTCGACAGCTAAACCGTCTGTGGGTTTCCTGCTTTTGTATAAAACCGGTCTTCTGGATATTATTCTTCCGGAACTGACTGCACTAAATAATGTAGAGGAAATTGAAGGTCATACCCATAAAAATAATTTTTACCATACATTAGAAGTGGTAGATAATATCTGCCCGAATACTGATGATGTCTGGCTGCGTTGGGCGGCTTTACTACACGACATTGGAAAAGCTCCAACAAAACGTTTTAATAAAAAACAGGGCTGGACTTTCCACGGACATGAGTTTTTGGGAAGCAAAATGGTGAAGAAAATTTTTCAAAGGCTTCGCATGCCGCTGAACCACAAAATGAAATATGTAGCCAAAATGGTAATGCTGAGTTCCCGACCAATCGTTCTTTCGGAAGATATTGTAACGGATTCGGCAGTACGTCGTTTGGTTTTTGATGCCGGTGAAGATGTGGATAATCTGATGACTTTATGTGAAGCAGATATTACGACGAAAAACCCGGCTAAGTTCAAAAAATATCATGCTAATTTTGATATTGTGCGTAAGAAGATTGTTGAAGTTGAGGAGCGCGACCGCATCCGTAATTTCCAACCGCCTATTACCGGTGAAGAAATCATGGAGATTTTTGACTTACAGCCTTCAAAGGAGATTGGTGTTTTAAAAGAAGCGGTTAAAGAAGCTATTCTGGAAGGAGAAATCCCTAATGAATATCAGGCGGCTTATGAT
>CAMFLD010000456.1 GCA_945957245.1 uncultured Flavobacterium sp.
GTATTGAAAATGGCAATTCAACGGAGTTGCCGCATACAGTCAAAAGTTTTGTCGGATGCGGACATGTCTGGAGAATGCAGGCCTGGCGTGAAATTCCAAACTATCCCGAATGGTTTCAGTTTTACGGAGAAGAAAACTATGCCTCATTACAATTATTTAAATCAAATTGGAGTGTAGATTACCTTCCGGGAGTTTTGGTGCAGCATCGGGTAGATTTGAAAGAAAGGGCAAAATCGGTAAAAAACTTTGAATTCCGTTACAGACGTTCACTGCGTGCTGATTGGTACAATTATTTTTTATTCTTTCCAATGGGTTCCATTCCAAGAAAATTAGGATATTCGCTTTGGATGCAGTTCAAAAAAGTAATTAAAGGTAATTTCAAAGTTGTAAAACCATTATTTTTGGCATTGTGGGACCTGATGATATCGTTTACGAAGTTAATGAAGTACAGAAAACCATTATCTTCAGACCAATATCAGGCCTATCTCAAACTAGCCGAAGCAAAAATATATTGGACACCCGAATCGGGGGATAAATAAAGAAATATGATTAAATTTTTAATAGTCGAACAGGATTTAAAAGTTTCCGGAACCAGTCAGGGTGTAATTTCACGCTCTTTTTTGGCCAAACTCAGAATGTCCTATCCCGATGCCCAAATAGATGTGGTTTACCTCAAAAGACATCACGATGATGACCAACTGCATTTGCTTCCGGTAAATTCCATAGAATCCCATGTAATTGATATTAAGATACCTTTTTTTACCAAATTAATCAACCGATTCTATTGGAGAATTTTCAATAAATCCCTTGTTGTAGAACACATTCACAAGGTTTATGCTTCCTATATTTCCAAAATCGATTATCAGAAATATGACCACATCTTCATCAGAAGTGCGGGTTTAGAACACGAAGTCATTTTGGGAACCAAAAACCTTCCTATATTGGAAAAGGCCATTGTTAATTTCCATGACCCTTATCCTGAATTCTGGTATGTAGGTTCTAAAAAAGAAATGACAAAATTAGCCATGTTCAAAATGCGCGAAATGTATCAGTTGGTTTCAAAAGCGAAAACCTGTTCCAGTTCCGCTCACATGATGTCTCAGGATTTAGAATATTTATTCGGAACACGGAAAAAATTCTACACATTGCCACACCAGTATGACGCCAGTGTTTTTGATTTGACTGATACGAACCAGGTTCAGAAAAAAAATAAAAAAATTACAATAGCCTATCATGGCGCAATCCAATTCGGAAGGAACATTGAAATCTTTTTGGATGCCTATCAGGAATTGGTTCAAAATAATCCGGTTTATAATGAAAATACCGAAGTTGTCCTTAGGATGAAAGGAATCAATCTGAAGAAATTGGCTGAGAAATATGCGGCAACATCTAATATCATTATTCTGGATACACTTAATTTTTCAAATTCCTGCTACGAACAGCAGCATTTAGCCGATATCAACTTAATCCTTGAAAACGGACCGATTTATTGCAACATTCTGGTTGGGAAGGCACCATTTTTAGGAGCTCTTGGAAAGCCGGTATTATGCCTTTCCCCAGAAAGAAGCGAGTTAAGAAATATTGTAAAAGACGAGCGCTATATTGCTAATATGAACGACAGAGAGGAAATTAAACAAAAACTGGAAGGCCTCATTAAGCTTAGGCTTGAATCAGAAGCTCAGGTTTATCCTTTTGGAGATTTCTTTAGTGATGAGAATTTTACCAAATCCCTGAATAAAATTCTTGCCGATAAGCCTATAGTCTAAATTGGTTTATATTTACCAACCAGATTCAACTAATGAAAAACATTGCCATAATACCAGCCCGCGGAGGTTCTAAAAGGTTGCCAAATAAAAATATACTGCTACTTAACGGTATTCCGTTGTTGGCACACAGCATTCTTTATGCCCAAAACTATGCGGAATTGGTTGATGCAGTTTACGTTAGTACAGATGATGTCAGGATTAAGGAAATCGCTTTAGAGTTTGGAGCAATAGTTATTGACAGACCAATAGCATTATCAGGTGATTTGGAGCCAACGGTAAGTGCCTTAAAACATTGTTTAGAGGTACTAAATGACCCATCAATTGATAATGTGATTTTATTGCAGCCTACTAATCCGCTTCGTCCAGAAAGTTTACTTAAGGAAGCTTTTGAACTTTATAACAATAAACAGTGCAACAGTTTGTTTACTGTAACCCGAAACCATCAGAAGTTTGGGAAAATAGTAGACCATAAATTCATCCCGTTCAATTATGAAATTGGACAACGGAGTCAGGATTTGGACCCAATTTATTTTGAAAACGGATTATTGTACCTAACGAAATCAAAACAAATTTTAGCTAATGAAATAATCACTACAGATTCCTTTCCAATGGAAGTAAACCATCGTTTTGCTTCAGTAGATATTGATACTCAGGAAGATTTTGATTATGCAGAATATATATTAAAAAGTCAAGAAAAGAATAAATAATGAATCCATTTATAGAAATTGCAGGAAGAAAAATTGGTCCCGATTTTCCACCATTAGTAATAGCCGAAATTGGAATTAATCATGAAGGTTCTTTAGCTGTTGCTAAAGAAATGGTAGATGCGGCGCATAGAGCCGGAGTTGAAGTTGTAAAGCATCAGACGCATATTG
>CAMFLD010000457.1 GCA_945957245.1 uncultured Flavobacterium sp.
TAACGTTGATTACAATAAAGTAGAAGAATTATACCGACAATATAAGATTTACAATAAAGCTACCTTTATTACCTACATCATTTATCTGATTCTAACATTATCAGGCAAATCCTCAGATTCCATATTCCTGTTAATTATAACAATACTAAATGCCATTGTCTTTTATGCTACCTTATTCCGTACACAACTACTCATTGACGAAATCGGAACAGTAAGCGGCAGGAAAATTGACTTAAATATGTATCTGGTTGTCGCAGCCGGATATCCTTTCTACATTTTATTCTACTTCTATAACCGAACTTACATTAAAGAAGTTATTGCTGAATTCAATAAAAATGTCTAATGAACACAACTAAAATACAACTCAACACTATTGAAGAAGCCATCGAAGACATTCGACAAGGCAAAGTTATCATTGTCGTAGACGATGAAGACCGTGAAAATGAAGGAGATTTCCTGGCAGCAGCCGAAAAAGTAACTCCGGAAATGATCAATTTCATGGCGACCCATGGACGTGGGTTAATATGCGCTCCCCTTACTGAAAAACGCTGTCTTGAATTGGACTTACATACCATGGTCAAAAACAACACCGACCACATGGAAACAGCTTTCACCGTATCTGTCGACTTAAAAGGACAGGGTGTTACCACAGGAATATCAGCAGCAGACCGCGCTAAAACAATTCAAGCACTCATCAACGAAGATACCAAGCCTTATGATTTGGCACGTCCGGGACATATTTTCCCACTCATCGCAAAACAGGGCGGTGTACTAAGAAGGGTCGGACATACAGAAGCTGCCATAGACTTCGCCCGATTAGCCGGGTTCAAACCCGCCGGTGTGATTGTCGAAATTATGAACGAGGACGGCACTATGGCCCGATTACCACAACTCGTAGAAGTGGCTAAAAAATTTGACCTCAAACTCGTCTCTATTGAAGATTTAGTAGCCTACCGTATGCAGCACGACAGTCTTATTGTCAAAAAAGACGACTTCGAGATGGAAACCCGTTTTGGAACTTTCCGGCTACGTGCCTACCAACAAACAACCAACAAACAAGTGCATCTTGCACTAACCAAAGGAAGCTGGAATCTTGGTGACCCGGTACTTACCCGCATCAATTCCACGCAGGCTAACAACGATGTCCTAAACAGCCTCGCCATAGCCATGGACAAAAAATTAGACGATGTTTTCAACCGAATCATCAAAGAAGAAAAAGGAGCCGTGCTGTTCATCAATCAGGAAGTAGATTCTTCCGACCTGCTCAACCGTCTCTCAGAACTCAAACAACTACAGTGCCAGGGAATTTCAAAAGTACCGCAAATCAAAATGGATGTCCGTGATTTCGGAATTGGTGCCCAAATTCTACACGACATCGACATTTCCAAAATAAGACTTATATCCAACTCCACCCAGGCAAAACGGGTCGGAATGATTGGTTATGGCCTGGAAATCATAGAATACGTACCTTATTAACTCATAAAAACCGATTAGCTTTCTAGTCGGTTTTCTTTTTTTAGAAGCAGATATCCTGCACATCTTTCACCACTCTTCCCGCCATTCACTATATCTCCCTTCGGGAGGATGCCGTTCCTGTCGGGGCTAACAGGGAAATTTTGTTCATCAACGAAGACAAAGATTCCATGACATGATAAGCATCATTTTTTTTGAAATAATAGCGCAGCAATTTTGCCTCAGGTAAAATGAGCATATTATGGATAATGAAAAATGTTTTCATTGCGGGTTAGACATCAATCCGGCAGATGAAATACAATTCGACAAAAGAAAATTCTGTTGTACCGGATGCAAAACGGTCTACGAAATTTTCAGCAGTAACGGATTGACTTCCTATTACGATTTTGAAAAATCTCCGGGAGCTACTCCATTAGAAAACAACAGCAAATATGACTTCCTGGACAACGAAAAAATAGTAGAAAAACTACTGCAGTTCAACGAAGGACAAACCCAAATTGTTTCACTCCATATCCCGCACATCCATTGCAGTTCATGTATCTGGATACTGGAAAACCTGAGAAAACTACAACCCGAAATAACCTCATCACAGGTTAATTTCAATGAAAAAACAGTTCGCATCAACTACAATGGCGAAAACATAACCTTGAAGCAAATAGTAGTATTGTTATGCCAAATTGGTTATGAGCCCTATATTTCACTTGAACAATATGACGCAAAAGAAAAAACCAAAGACCGCTCCCTAATTTATAAGTTGGGTGTAGCCTTCTTTTGTTTTGGAAACATTATGTTGCTTTCTTTTCCGGAATACTTTGAACTAAAGGAATTTTGGCTCGACCAGTACCGTGGATTTTTCCGCACCCTTATTTTCCTTTTATCGCTACCAAGTTTCTTTTATTCCGCCAGCGGATACTACATCGCTGCTTATAAAAGTTTACGGGCTAAAATACTCAGCATTGAAATTCCAATAGCACTCGGAATTGTAATTATGTTCGTCAGAAGCCTTGTTGATATTATGTTCAATTATGGCCCCGGATTCTTCGACAGCCTCACCGGATTGATATTCTTCATGCTGTTAGGAAAATCATTTCAAATCAAAACCTATCGTTTTCTCAGTTTCGAACGGGATTACAAATCCTATTTCCCGGTTGCTGTTACCCTGTCTCTT
>CAMFLD010000458.1 GCA_945957245.1 uncultured Flavobacterium sp.
TCAGCCTCGGTCTCGTGGGCTCGGAGATGTGTATAAGAGACAGGAATCAAGGTCAGATTTCAGCACACCTTCACCCACTCCGTGAATAAATACTATTTTAGGAATTCGGTTGCGTATGGCAAATTCGATGTGGTATTTTGCCGTATCCAACTGCCGGGTCAGGATGTCGTAATTGCTTAACGATTTGTAGTTTTTGACCAGTTTTTCGATATGCAGGTCAAATTCGGGAACCGGGATTTCCTTTTTATTTTTTTTCTCTTTATTGATATAATTAGGTTTGGCAATCTCTTTTTCGCCAATGACCTGAGCTTTATTGAAACTGATATTCATTTTGCTTTCGCCAATTTTAATCAGTTCATGACTCTTAAAAGTCAGGTTAAAGCCATCAGTGGTTTCTATCGTAATATCAGCTCCTTTAATGTCAACTACAACACCATCTATGGCATCGTCTAATACCGAAACTTTATCGCCTTTATTCATCATCGTTTTCCTCCTCTTCTTCGTTGTCTTTTTTACTTGGTACTTTAGACGTTAACACCATCATTCCATACATAAATACAGCTACGGCTCCACACAAAATATAAATATTGGGTTTATCCTTGGATTGTTCAAACAGGCCTACAATAATGGCTATAAATATGAGTGGAATTAATAGTTTTTTCATGGTATGGGGTAATTGGTATTTCAAAAATAAAAAAACCAGCTGAAATAGCTGGTTTTCTGATATAATTTATTGATTAATTAATGCATACCACTTGCAAATGACGCTGCAAAAACAAACACTCCAATAATCGTTATTAAGTATACGGACAACAAAATAATGGTTAATATACCTAAGAATTTGTGGTGTGATTTCAAGTTTACTAAAGCATTGGCAAGCGTATCTTCATTACCTGATTGCAATGCCTCTTTGGTTCCTTTGGCATAATTGTAAAGATAATAAACAGGGAAAAAATAAAGTACAGCTAGTACAATATAAAATACTCCAAAATAAGCTTTAAGCGCAAAAATAGGATTGCTTTCCATTGGGCCACCCATATCGCTTGGGATGGCAGACATGGCAACCATCATGACTAATCCGGCAATAACCATAAATCCGATGCCGATGAATCCGATAATGGCTAAAAACAGACACCATTTTGCACTTACGCGTAAGGCGTCAATGGCTAATTCATTTAAACTTAGTTTTTCTTCTTCCATAAATATAAAGGTTTTAAATTGGTTACAGTTTGTTTAGGTTTATATTTCAAATTCTTTAAGCGTTTTAATAATAATGGAAACACAATCCAGTAATTGCTCTTCATTCATTACTAATGGCGGTGCAAAACGGATGATATTGCCATGCGTTGGTTTCGCCAACAATCCGTTTTCAGCTAATTTCATGCAGATATTCCATGCTGTATCGCTTTGCTCCGTATCATTAATCACAATTGCATTTAATAATCCTTTTCCACGCACTAATGTAGCTATTTTTGATGTCTTTACATAATTTCCGATTTCCGAACGGAATAATTTTCCTAAATGCTCGGCATTTTCAGCAAGCTTTTCATCCTTAACTACCTCCAGAGCCGCAATAGCTACCGCTGCAGCAACAGGATTCCCACCAAAAGTTGAACCGTGCTGTCCCGGTTTGATAACATTCATTATCGCATCATTGGCCAAAACTGCCGAAACAGGATAAGCTCCGCCCGAAATGGCTTTTCCTAAAATAAGGATGTCAGGCTGTACATTTTCATGGTTAACGGCCAATAGCTTTCCGGTACGGGCAATTCCTGTTTGTACCTCATCTGCAATAAACAGAACATTGTGCGCTTCACAAAGTGCTTTGGCTTTAGCCAGGTATCCTTCTGATGGTACATAAACGCCTGCTTCTCCCTGAATTGGCTCAACCAGGAATCCGGCAATATTTTTAGAGGAAGTAATGGCTTTTTCCAAGGCCTCGATATCGTCATAGGCTATTTTAATAAATCCTGCGGTATAAGGTCCAAAGTTCTTACGGGCATTTTCATCATTAGAAAATGAAATAATGGTTGTAGTTCTTCCGTGGAAGTTGCCGTCACATACAATTATCTGAGCTTCATTTTCATGAATGCCTTTCTTTTCGTAAGCCCATTTGCGGCAAAGCTTCAAAGCTGTTTCCACAGCTTCGGCTCCCGTATTCATAGGTAATACTTTATCAAAACCAAAATAGTTGGTGATGTACTGCTCATAAACTCCAAGCTTATCATTATAAAAAGCCCTGGAAGTAAGCGTTAAGTTTTGCGCCTGCTCTATCATGGCTCCTACTATCCTCGGGTGGCAGTGTCCCTGATTTACTGCCGAATAGGCTGAAAGGAAATCATAATATTTTTTACCTTCCAAATCCCAAACGTATACTCCTTCTCCTTTGCTTAATACTACGGGCAGCGGGTGGTAATTGTGTGCTCCGTACTTGTTTTCCAAAGCAATCGCTTCGGCTGAACTCATTTTTTCTAAAACTGACATTGTAATTGTACTTTTTGACTTAATCTCGTTATAAGTCATTCCTAAATCGCAATTCCTTCTTTTGGAGAGAAATCATCCATGGTTTGAACAAAAATATTAAATTAATTTGAGTTTTAGAGTTGTAGAGTTACAAAGTTGCAGAGTTGCAGAG
>CAMFLD010000459.1 GCA_945957245.1 uncultured Flavobacterium sp.
GATTCATTTTGTTAAGGGCTGATTTGTTTTTAGGCGGTCCGAGCACATATATTCTTATACCGGGTAAACTGGCAAGTTCAATGACGCTGTCTGATTTAGGTTCAAGATAAGTCTTGATTGTATTCTTGTGGTTTTTTAAAATGTCAAAGGCATCCGCAGTTCCGTTTAAGTTAAAACCAGAGTCATTTTTATCTACTCCGTAGAAGTTAAAGAATGAGTTAAAAGCGTTTAGATAATTCTGATGTCCCTTTTGTTGCTTGGCATTAAAATTTGTTGTCGATACTTTTTTGATTTGGTTAAATGCATTGTGTATTGCTTTAAGCTTTATTTTGGTATTGCTCTTCAATTCGTTCGCAAAAGTATCTTTAGGATTTTCTGTCCAAGCCATCCAGACTTCCTTGATGGTCATAGCATTAAAAATTTCTTTAGCCTGTAGAAAACCGGAGAGATGATCCCAATGTTCATGTGTCGCTACTAAAAGGTCAATAGTATTGCCGGTAACTTCTTTAATGTTTTTAGCCACCTCAATCATCTTGGATTTATATTCGGCAGCTTTTGACAATACACCACAATCTATTAAGATGTTAAAGTTTTCATCTAAATCGTCTTTAAAGGTGAGCAGAAAGCAATCTCCCAGTCCCTGTCTGTACATGCGTATTTTTACGCTATCAACTGATTTCATAGTATTAATGTTTAGAATTGTGTAAAGAGGCAAAAGGACCGTAAAAACTATTAGTGTCAAATGACATCCTTAAAGCATTATCATCTGATTCGTTGCCGATGTTCCTTATATATTCCAGTCTTTTTTGAAGTCGGGCTTCGTCTCTGATATCTTTTTTGATTGCATAGAGGAGTTCTGTAGAATCTAAATCAAAAATCAGTGTAACCCCTCCATTAAAACTCATTCTTTCTTTGGTTTTACTATCAATAAGTTCTTTTCTTTTTTGAATTATTGAAATAACAGCCAGATTTTTAATGGTTCCGTTAAAATCAACTCTTCTGTTAAAAGCTGCAGACTGAACAAAGAATTTTGGGAAATTAGGAATGGTTGTACTACTTTCAATATTTAGTTTTTTTGACTCATCGTGATTGAATACTAAGCCGGTTAAGGATTCAAATTCTTTTATGTTTTCAAATTTGTGATATAACCGTCTATGTAATTCCTCCCGAAACGCCCTGTGTTCCTTATAATATTCGTCACGGTTTTTGAATGCATTTGGCTTATCTCTCAAAAACTCTTTAAGGTATCCCTGAAGGAAATTAAATTGTGATTCGAGTTCAGGTGTCAAAGTATCTAGTTTGTCCCATCTTAGACTTTCTACAGAAAGCGTTTTGATACCGTCTGGATAGATCCCCCGATTTCTAAAGGCTTCTATAAATATAACTCTATAATTTTCGGTATCATCGGGTACCAATTCACAATCAGCAGTGATAATGGCTCGAAGAAAATCGCCGAAATTCATGTCTACAGGAGGCAGAAAATCCAGTGCTCGAATACACATATTCAGTACATGTTGAGCTGATCTTGATGCCTCAGTGGCTAGTCGGTTTACTAAATCCGGATGAAGTTCTCCAACAGGTAAAATTCCACTGCCATTGGAAGCAATACGAAACAAGTCGGCAACCCGTTTTTTATAGATTTGGATGAATGCCTCGAATATGGCTGCTACTAAGATGGAACCCCGGTCATGAGGTTCAGTTTTAAGTTGATAATCGTTAGGATTGGGCTGTGTTGGTTCCCATTTTCGGGTTAAGGGGTTAACTTTTCCAATGGCATCCCGTAAAGAGCCGTAGTTTCCAATAGCGTGCCCAAACTGCTGTGCCAATTCCCCCAATAGATTCTGGCTTTTTAAGTCACCTCTTGTTCGGGCAATCTGATTTTTTATGACTTCTTTAAACGAGAAATGCTGAAATAGTGCCACAATATCTGAGAAAGCTTCATGAAAGGCTAAGGTATCAGGATTGTATTGATCTATTAATTTAGTATTAATTCCATCTAATATGGCATGGGTAACCTCATGAGCAATAATGTCATGGGACAAACAGGTAAATACTAACCCATCAGGAAGCTGTGTTCCCGTATTTTCTGAAACGGCTGGAAAATAGCCAAAGAGTATTGCTTTTTTATTGGGATTATAAAATGCATTCGCTTCTCTAAATGCATGCGGATACATTCTTAACCTTGGCACATTTTCATCTTTAAATTTTCCATTATCCAGTTTGAGGTTTGGAGACCATAAAATCCAACGTCCCAGAGCTTTTTCAAAGTTTTGTATGGTAGTCATGGCCACAGCATAAACCATTTGCTGGTGGAATTTTGGATTGCTTTCAGAGGGTTTAAGTCCGTCATTGGCCACCAGATTAATATCTTCTAGATCGACAGGCGGATAAAAACATTTGCTGGCAGGGTCATAGTCTATGATTTCCAAATATTCACCCACAGGACCTTTACCTTTGTAATCATCCCACCGAACCTTAAAAACCAAATTGTTAAAATTGGCAGTTTCAATGTTGTTGGAAAGACTTGGATCAAAGGCATAGCCCCACAGTCTTCTGTAGATTGGTTTTTCTGTTTTCATATTATGGTTTTCTTAGTATGATATTTTTTAGCCGGGAAGCTGTTTCCTTAAATC
>CAMFLD010000460.1 GCA_945957245.1 uncultured Flavobacterium sp.
GTGCTACCCTGATATCCAACCCTGATTTATGGCACAAATGCAATAAAACCATACTATCAATACCTCCACTTGTGGCCAAAAGTAATTTTTTACCCTCCAGATGAGGAAAATTCCTTTTGATGTGCTTTTTGAATTTTTCGAGCATGTTTTGGGTTGGAAGAAGTTAGTCTTCTTTTAAATTTAAATAACGAATTTAGCGTTTTCAACTCAATACTTCAAACATTGCTTTGGCTTTCAGCAGACATTCTTCATATTCCTGCTCTGCCTTGGCTTGCGAAGTGATTGCGCTTCCTACTGAAAATGACAGGTATTTTTCGCTTACATTATACAAAATACTTCTTATGACAACATTAAAATCAAAATCATTCTCTGGTGTAAAATAACCTACTGCCCCACTGTACAATCCTCTTTTGGTCTCTTCGAGTTCTTCGATGATATTCATAGCCGAAATCTTGGGTGCTCCGGTCATGCTTCCCATGGGGAAAGTAGTTTTTATGATTTCTACCGGCGGCATAGCATTATCAACTTCAGAAACTATTGTTGATATCATCTGATGCACTTGTCTGAATGTATAGATTCCGCATAACTCCTCTACCTCAACAGTTCCTTTATTTGCAGTTCGGGATAAATCATTCCTAACTAAATCAACAATCATAATATTCTCGGAGCGTTCTTTTGGATTTTGAGCTAAATCTTTTTTAGAAATAGTATCGAGGGTTTTGTCTTCAAACCTTTTGGCTGTTCCTTTTATGGGTTGGGAAATGATTTTGTTTCCTTCTTTTTTCAAATAACGTTCCGGCGATGCGCCAAGCAGGTATAAGTCCTGATTTTTAAAATACGCCGCAAAAGGAGGTTGGGAAATAGCATTTAGTTTCAAATACGTTTCAAGCGGTTCGATAATGGCGTTTTCCGCAAAAAACTCCATACAGAAATTGGCCTCATAAATATCTCCTCTATGGATATGTTCCAACATCCTGTTTACTTTTGAAACATAATCTTCTTTAGATATCCGTTGCTGAATCGTAACTTCTGACCTCTGGGTTATCAATTCTGAAGCTTTTTGAATTGCTTCAAAATCGGATTCTATTTCGTCATCACATAATTTGAGGTATTGAATTTCGAGTTGATCACCTTTCAGCAGAAATAACTTTTTAGGCTGGAAGAAAAACAGCTCGGGAAAATGCAATCCGTCAAAATTGTGGGAATGCAATTTTTCAATATCGTTTTTTAAATCATACGAAAGATAACCAAACAACCAGTCCCTGCTTTGTTGCTGGTATTGTCCTAAAGCATCAAAAGCATTTTCATAATCGGTCTTTATTGAGGTAAAAGCATCAACCGCAAGAATCCAATCAAAGCCAGAATATTTTTGATGATATCCATTGGAATCCAAAAAAATAATTTCCCGGAATTGTTGCGACCATTGCAAAAGCTGTTGTTTGAATTGTACAGCATCAGTAATGGTTTTATTTGTTTTTGTTCTCAAATGCCCAATTTTTAGAGGTTTTCAAAATTACGATAAAAAAATATTTTCGCCTCAGCTATTGTATTGCAATTTCTGGCACGCTTTTTAGTAGGAATAAAAAAAGTGTTTAACAAGTAATTCATTTGACCTTATTGATAGAAAAACTACACATCTTTTTACCTAAAAAAATAACTCTATTAATAACCTCAAAATGAATGAAAAAATGAAACATTTCTCAAAACCCTTGCTGGCAGTACTTCTATTGGGACTTGCCTTCGCCTGCAAGCAGGCTAATGAAGCAGAAGCTGCTGATGCTACTTCGATCGAAAAAACAGTGGCTGAATCTACTTCCTCAAATGCAGCTGTGGAAAACAAAGACAGTGACCGAAAATTTGTTCGGACTGCCGATTTAAAATTCAAAGTCAAAAATGTCGCAAAATCAACCTATGCTATTGAAAACATTGTAAGCCGCCACGGTGGCTTTGTAACCTTTACCGATTTGAAAAGCAACATATCGGAGAAGTCAGAAACCAAAATCAGTCAGGACAGCACGCTTGAAACCACACATTATACTGTAGATAATACCATAACTTTCCGTGTTCCGAATACCCAATTGGATACCGTGCTTAAGTCGATGTCAAAAGAAGTCGCTTTTCTGGACAGCAGACTGATTAAAGCGGATGATGTTAATCTGCAACTCTTATCCAACAAATTAGAACAGAAAAGGCTTGCTGTCCATCAGAAACGCCTGGAAAAGGGAATTGACAACAAAGGGAAAAAACTCAATGACATTACCAATGCGGAAGACAAAGTACTGGAAAATGATGTCAACAAAGATGAAGCCGCTTTGAGAAACCTGAGCCTTGAAGATCAGGTAAATTTTAGCACCGTTACTTTGTATTTATATCAAAGGGAAAGCATTCAGCAGGAAATGATTGCAAACGAAAAAAGCATCAATGCTTATCGTCCCCACATCGGACTTCAGGTTTGGGACAGTCTTAAAACAGGTTGGTTTATGTTTGAAGCAATAATTGCATTTGTAGCTCAACTCTGGGCGCTAATTTTAATTGTTGTCTTTGGTATTATCGCTTATCGGAAGTATTTCACAAAATAAGAGTTAATAAATTGAAAATTAAATAGATGCCATTGGTAAAACC
>CAMFLD010000461.1 GCA_945957245.1 uncultured Flavobacterium sp.
GCTACGGCTTACCTAAAAGGTTTCCTGAATACAAAAGACATTTCGGCTTTTCAGATGGATCTGGGAATCGAAGTGATTTTGGAGTTGTTTTCTCAAAACGGACTTATCAAAATCTTCAATGCCGTTGATGAACTACCTGATGATGAAAATCTAAAGAGGATATATTCGCTGCGTGAGGAGTATATCAATACTATAGATTCCGTAATGGAATTTCTGCAAGGCAAAAATCAAACCTTAGCCCGACAAATCTGTTCCGGCAATTTCCTCCCCGAAGCTTCACGTTTCAGTCAACTGGATGATATGGAATGGGCATTTGGTTCGATGGGAATGCAGGACAAAGCGAAGCATCTGGCAACTTTGTATCTCGAAGATTTATCAGATTTCATAAAAGACTGCATCGATGAAAATTTTGGCTTCAGCCGTTATGCCGAACGTTTAGGAAGAAGCGCTAATTCGTTTGATGAATTATATGATTTCCTTCAGTTAATGCCGACTTATATTGATGCTGTTACCACATCCATTTTAGCCGAAAGAATAGCCGAAATTCAACCTAAACTAGTCTTGATTTCAGTTCCTTTCCCTGGGAATCTTTACAGTGCTTTTCGTTGTGCTCAATACATCAAACTCCATTTTCCCGAAATAAAAACGGCTATGGGAGGCGGATTTCCCAATACGGAATTACGGGACTTAAAAGATAAACGTGTTTTTGATTTTTTTGATTTCATTACCCTCGATGACGGAGAGCTTCCGGTGGAACTGCTTTATAATGCCATAATGCAAGGTGAAACCGAATTCAAACGGACTTTTCTGCTTGAAAATAATGAAGTAGTTTATAAAAACAATTCTGCTAAACAGGACTATAAACAAAGTCAGGTTGGGACACCGGATTATTCTGATTTGCTTCTTGAAGATTATATTTCGGTTATAGAAATCGCAAATCCGATGCACAGCCTATGGAGCGATGGACGTTGGAACAAGCTAACTATGGCTCATGGATGTTATTGGGGTAAATGTACTTTCTGTGATATTTCCTTAGATTACATAAAGCTTTACGAGCCTATAGCAGCCAGAACACTGGTTGACAGAATGGAGGAAATTATAGCCCAAACCGGAGAAACAGGTTTTCATTTTGTTGACGAGGCTGCGCCACCAGCCCTGATGAGGGAAGTAGCATTGGAGGTTATCAGGAGAAAGCTTATTGTTTCCTGGTGGACTAACATCCGTTTTGAAAAAAACTTTACTGCCGATTTATGCCAACTTTTAAAGGCATCAGGCTGTATAGCAGTTTCGGGTGGACTTGAAGTTGCCTCAGACCGTTTACTCAATTTAATCCAGAAAGGAGTTACGGTAGAGCAGGTGGCTCAGGTAACGAGGAATTTTACAGAAAACGGCATCATGGTGCATGCCTATCTTATGTATGGTTACCCAACACAGACCGTACAGGAAACCATCGATAGTTTGGAAATGGTGCGTCAGATGTTTGAATTGGGAATATTACAGTCCGGTTTCTGGCATCAGTTTGCTATGACAGCGCACAGTCCGGTTGGAATGAATCCCGATGAGTTTGGAGTTATCCCCGAAATAAATCCAATCACTTTTGCCCATAATGACATTCAGTTTACAGACAAAACCGGAATCAATCATGATAAGTTCAGTTTTGGTTTAAAAAAATCCTTATTCAATTACATGCATGGTTTGGGTTTTGATTATGAACTCAGGGAATGGTTTGATTTCAAAATTCCGAATACGACTATAGCGCATGATTACATCCTATCCTGTCTTGAAAAAAATACAGATTTCACCACAAAGTCAAGCGCAAAAATTATTTGGATAGGAGGTAAGCCCACTACAGAAATTTTTACCAAATCAAAAAAAGGCAGTTCATGGCAAATGATGCGTTTGGCTTTTCATGGAAAAAGGGAAACAGTACTAATTTCACTGGAACAGGATAAAGCAGAATGGCTGGTAAAAACTTTGGATTTGATTTCTGTACACAACGAAAAACCAGTTAATTTTTTACAACTAAAAACCGATTTCGAAAACCAGTTTGACGACTTCGAATTGTTTTGGTACTCCAAGCCACTACAAACACTCAAAACTATCGGATTATTAGCATTTTAAATTCTTAATAACTTGTTTATTGTTTTTAGTTATTGTCGATGTAGGTACAAAAATATGACCTAATTTTAGAGGCTAAACAAATTTGGCCCTACCATTAATGAAAGTTAAAAAGACATTCCCTAAAATACTCGGGTTAATTTTTTCTTCGAGTATTATTTTTATACTTCTCTATTTTGCGCTATTTTATTATACCAAAAAAGCAGAAAAACAGGTTTATAGTGATACGGTACAACAGTTTGATAATGAGGTAAAAAAGCTTTTGGAAGTCAATTCAAAACCTATTCTTGTTGCTATTAATAATGATACCAATTGGGATGAATTTGTCAATTTTATCCGCACAAGAGATACTGTTTGGTATAACAAAACCATCAATAATGAATTGGATATTTATGAGGCGGATTATCTTGGTGCCTATGATGTCAATAAGAATTTCATTATCAGAACTCCAACGGAGAAAATAAAAACAATCGATTTTATACCCAAACAGGAAATGAT
>CAMFLD010000462.1 GCA_945957245.1 uncultured Flavobacterium sp.
AATTTATTGAGTACGCCACCTTTAGATGAAGAAGATTTATCTTCAGAAAATTGTTTGGCTAAATCTTCAAATTTCTCTCCTTGTTGTATTTTTTTATAAATGTCATTGATCATTCTTTTTGAATCTTTATCAACATCATCCGGTTTTGGACTCAAAATCATGATGTGGGCTACAGTAATTTCCCCACGATTATCTCTTATATCGGTAACTTTAAGAATGTGGTAGCCAAAACGGGTTCTAACGATTTTGGATATTTCGCCTTTTGGTGTATTGTAAGCAGCAGTTTCAAAGGGATAAATCATTCTGAATGCTGTGAAATAACCCAAATCACCTTGATTATCTTTAACCGATTTATCTTCTGAATATTGGGCAGCCAATGTTTCGAAGTTTTCTCCGGCTAGAGCTTTCTTTCTAACCTCTTCAATTTTTTTGTAAGCTTTTAGTGTATCTTCTGCCGGAGCATTTTCATCTACAAGAATAAGAATATGCGAAGCTCTGATTTCTTTTTGCAGCCTTCTGTAAGCCTCATCCACTAATTCCTGAGTGATTTTGGTATCATTGAAATAGTTTTTAGCCAGTTGTGTTCTGTAGTTCTTCAGTTCATTTTGGTATTGCACATTGTTCTGCAGCCCGAGCTTATATGCTTTGTTAACTTTTAATTTATAGCCAATGAATAAATCGAGGTATTGATTTAAATCTTTTTGGGAATTATCCTTAACAAGATCAAGGTTTTTCTTGTAAATCCTTGCGAATTCGTCTGTATAGTAGGGTTTATCGTTTATAGTGAATAGAACTTCCTTGGAATTGGTTTGGGCAATGACTGGAATTGATACTAAAAATAACAATCCGAAAAAAAACTGTTTTAAGTTCATACTGATAAAAAATAACTATAAAATTTATAAAATTCCGTGTCTTTCAGAGGCTAAAACCCTTTCCTGACAGTATCGTAACAATCAACAAAAATAACAATTCAATCACATTATCCAACTATACCCGCTACTATTAACAAAATTTTATTAACACATCTTCCTGCAGAAATTAAGCAACTGCGATTTCAAATGAAAACCAAGTAGAAATAATTGACAAATAATAGTATTTTTGCAACCAATTTATCAAAATCATG
The DNA here is from genome assembly GCA_945957245.1 of uncultured Flavobacterium sp. Lineage (GTDB taxonomy): Bacteria > Bacteroidota > Bacteroidia > Flavobacteriales > Flavobacteriaceae > Flavobacterium. Next base: position 1,124 of record CAMFLD010000462.1, read on the forward strand.
AGTTTTTTAAAAGAGATTGAACGCCGCAGAACCTTTGGAATCATTTCGCATCCCGATGCCGGAAAAACAACCCTGACTGAAAAGCTTCTTCTTTTCGGAGGAGCCATCCAGGAAGCTGGAGCTGTTAAAAATAATAAAATCAAAAAAGGAGCTACTTCCGATTTTATGGAAATTGAACGTCAGAGAGGAATTTCCGTTTCTACGTCTGTATTGGCATTCAATTATAAAGACAAGAAAATCAATATTCTGGATACTCCCGGTCACAAGGATTTTGCCGAAGACACCTTCCGTACCCTGACTGCCGTAGACAGCGTCATTGTTGTAATTGATGTTGCCAAAGGGGTTGAGGAACAAACCGAAAAACTGGTCGCTGTTTGCCGGATGAGGAATATTCCAATGATTGTATTCATCAACAAATTAGACCGCGAAGGAAAAGATGCCTTTGACTTGATGGATGAAGTAGAGCAAAAACTTGGGTTGAGTGTTACCCCGCTCAGCTTTCCAATTGGAATGGGTTATGATTTTCAGGGAATCTATAACATTTGGGAGGAAAACATTAATCTTTTCAGTGGTGACAGCCGTAAAAATATTGAAGATACTATCGCTTTTTCTGATATCAACAGTCCGGAGCTTGAAAAAATCATTGGAGAGAAACCCGCAGTAAAGCTAAGAGACGAATTAGAGTTGATTTCCGAAGTTTACCCAAAGTTTGATCGTGACGAATACCTCAACGGAAAAATACAACCTGTATTTTTCGGTTCGGCTCTTAATAATTTCGGGGTACGGGAATTGCTTGATTGTTTTATCGAAATTGCTCCGGCACCAAGACCAAAAGAATCCGAAACCCGATTGGTAAAACCTGACGAGGAAAAAATGTCGGGATTTGTGTTCAAAATCCATGCGAATATGGATCCAAAACACCGTGACCGTTTGGCATTTGTCAAAATTGTTTCAGGAACATTTGAACGTAACAAACCCTATATGCACGTACGCCTCAACAAAAACCTCAAATTCTCCAGCCCTAATGCCTTTTTTGCTGAGAAAAAAGAAATTGTTGATATTTCCTATCCGGGTGATATTGTAGGTCTACATGATACAGGCAACTTTAAAATCGGAGATACACTAACCGAAGGGGAAATTATGAATTTTAAAGGGATTCCGAGTTTTTCCCCGGAACATTTCAGGTATATCAACAATGCCGACCCATTAAAATCGAAACAATTGGAAAAAGGAATTGACCAATTAATGGATGAAGGTGTAGCACAGTTATTTACTTTGGAAATGAACAACCGAAAAGTAATCGGTACTGTTGGAGCGCTGCAGTATGAAGTAATCCAATACCGATTGGAACACGAATACGGTGCAAAATGCAGCTACGAAACATTTCCCGTACACAAAGCCTGCTGGGTAAAACCGGAAGACCCAAAAAGTGAAGAATTTAAAGAATTTAAAAGAATAAAGCAGAAATTTCTCGCCCACGACAAGTATGG
>CAMFLD010000463.1 GCA_945957245.1 uncultured Flavobacterium sp.
ATTCAAAGTATCAGGTCATAATGTAGACAATTACAATGTTAAGGCAATTATCAATTGTGAGTTAACCACTGACTATATTAACGCTTGGAAATTAGAAAACTTTAATGCAATAATCGAAGCTTATAAAGCAGCTTATGAAGAATATAAAAATCAAAAAGCAGCTATAGAAGCAGAGAGAAAAGCAAAAGAGGACGAACAAAAAGACTCACAGGCCAACTTTTACAGGATTATTGAAAACAATGTTTTGAGACACAACTGTATCGCTTATTTATTGCAGAATTATGCCATAAACTCAGAAGATGGTTTTACAGAAGGAGACCAAATGATGGACTTTAAAGTAAATTTGAGTGCCGACTTAGATAAATTCACAGCAAAAGCCAAATTTTTAGAACAGGCTCTTGAATGGAGTATTATGGATTATACCTTCTACCCTTACTATTGGGCGGCACGTAAAATGTGGCAGGAAATGTATCTGACAGAAAATATTGATGCTCTTTTCAGAAGCTTCCTTCAGGCTGGTTTAGCACGTGTAATTGTAACCGTAAAACCGGGCTTTGAAGAAGCAGTGCAGTATTTCTTGACAACAGGCGAAGTTTGGATGGGTGGAGAAACACCTATTATTGGAGACCCACTTTATGTAAGCATTACACAGGAAATGCAGGAACCAACCGGAGTGCCACAAGGAAACTATTGGATTACCAGAATTCCTACAACCCTCACCATTATACAGGCTAAATCAACAGGTTTGGAAGTGGATGAACCACTACCTATTTTCCCTGAAGCACACCCTGAAAACTGTGAAAACCCGGAAGAACTGGAAACAGCTACTGTATTTATTGCAAATGATGGACAGTTGTCACATAGTGATAAACCGACAACCCTGCCTAATACTGTTGTATCTCCATGATATTAATTAATTTTAGATGCTATGTAAATGAAAAAGAATCATTCATTTGCATAGCATCTTCTATAAAAGATTGTAGTTTTTCTAACAAATTCTATGCTGATATATGAAAATTAAACATAAATTTTTCTTTTATACCAAAATAACCTTTTGCTTAATTCTAACTGCTTCATGTCAAAACAAGTCAAAGACATTACCAGAAGATAAATATAGGTGGGAAGCGGGTATTTCTTCACCAAAATATTATCCTGTTGCTGGAAATGTTGATTTTGATGGTTATGCAGGAAACGGGAGTAATGTGTCGTTTGATAGTGGCTGGGGAAATAGTCATAGTGCTGTAGTCTCTGGTGATAAATATAAAAACATCCCAAGTCAGGTTTATATAGAATATTACAGTATTGTAGATGTAAAAGATTTTAAAGGAACTGTAGCGTTACCAAAAGATAAAATTTTGGCTTTGTTTAAAAAATATTGTAAGGATAAGAAAAATGATAGCGGCAACTTAGTTGTAGGGATGGCTCCTGGTGGTTGGATTCGTGTTTGGGCAGATTTTACAGGGTTCAAAAACGGAATTACTTTAATAGAAGTAGCAAAAGCACAATTAAAAGAATATGATTCAGGCAGAAAGCGTGACCCTATAACCTACGAAGATTGGCAAGAATATTATCTCTATTGGGAGCATTTTGGAATACCTTATGATGCTTGGGCTGAAAATGAAAAAGAATATAACATATATCTTAACTTAAGTAATCCAAACCCAAAATATGATGTTTTTTCTGATTATTCTTCAAGAGATGGAACTTACTATTTTGGAGATTGGAAAGACGACTCAAAAATGATTGCCAAACTTCCAGCAGATTTAATAATTGGATGGCGTAATAAAAATGACACTATACGTATAGGATATGATACACATATACTTATGCCTAAAAATTTTTCCAAAATAGTAAAAGATAAAAAAACTGACAAAATAGAAATAGTTCTAGAAATTGAAAAAAATGAGCAATATGGAATCTTTTACCTTATTGCCAATAATAAAAAGGAGAAGATTTTACGATTTAAAAATATATCATCTATTGAAGGTAAGCCACTTGGATACAATGGTTTTTGTAAAGACATAGAATATTTTATGAAATAACAAAAGATGAGTAAAAATAATATAGGAATAGGCAATGTAGCCCCAATAGGAGTTGCTAATATAGATGTGTATCATGTGAACAAAAGGAAATTTGAAAATTTACCTTCATTCCTCTTTTTGCTACTAGCAATTAGCTTTTGTTTAGTCTTTGTAATTTCTTGCCAAAACAAAAAAGAAGCAATACCAGAAAATAAATTTTGGTGGGAAGCGGGTATTTCTTCACCAAAATATTATCCTGTTGCTGGAAATGTTGATTTTGATGGTTATGCAGGAAACGGGAGTAATGTGTCGTTTGATAGTGGCTGGGGAAATAGTCATAGTGCTGTAGTCTCTGGTGATAAATATAAAAACATCCCAAGTCAGGTTTATATAGAATATTACAGTATTGTAGATGTAAAAGATTTTAAAGGAACTGTAGCGTTACCAAAAGATAAAATTTTGGCTTTGTTTAAAAAATATTGTAAGGATAAGAAAAATGATAGCGGCAACTTAGTTGTAGGGATGGCTCCTGGTGGTTGGATTCGTGTTTGGGCAGATTTTACAGGGTTCAAAAACGGAATTACTTTAATA
>CAMFLD010000464.1 GCA_945957245.1 uncultured Flavobacterium sp.
GTGGCCAATCGGATACGCTGTGCTTCACCGCCCGAAAGCGATTTGGAACTACGGGCAATAGATAGGTAATTCAAACCAACATTTACTAAAAAGCGTAAACGGTCTTTGATTTCCTTAACGATTTCAGTAGCAATAATCTTTTGTTTTTCATTCAGATTATTGTCTAAATTTTCAAACCATGCTGATAAATCCGATATGTCTATGGTGGATAATTCGAAAATGTTTTTACCGTCAATACGGAAGTACATCGCTTCTTTTTTCAATCGGGAGCCGCCACATTCAGGACATTCCACTTCGTCCATAAATTCTTTAGCCCAACGCCTGATGGAAGTGGACGGACTTTCATCATATTGGTTTTTGATGAAATGCGAAATCCCTTCAAAGTCAATTTTGTATTCCTTCGTTACGCCCAATGTTTTTGAGGTAACGGTAAATTTATCCTTTCCGCCATGAAGAATAATCTCCATAGCTTCCTTTGAAATATTCTCAATTGGGTCGGTTAAAGCAAATCCGAATTTCTCTCCAATGATTTCCAGTTGCTTGAAAATCCAGGAGCTTTTATATTCGCCTAACGGAGCAAAACCGCCATTTTTGATGGACAGCTTTGGATTCGGGATAATTTTCTGTAAGTTAATCTGATGAACGGTTCCTAATCCTTTGCAGGTTTCGCATGCCCCTTTAGGAGAGTTAAACGAAAACAAATTCGGCTCCGGATTCTGATACGAAATCCCCGAAGTAGGACACATCAGGTTTCGGCTGAAATAGCGCACTTCATTCGTATCCTGATCTAAAACCATCAAGACATCTTCACCGTGATACATCGCTGTTTTGATACTTTCGGCTAAACGTTTTTCATTTTCCTCGTTAGCTTCAATGAGCATGCGGTCTATGACAATTTCAATGTCGTGAGTCTTGTAACGGTCCAGTTTCATTCCCGGCAGCAAATCCTGTACTTCACCATTCACACGCACTTTTAGAAATCCCTGTTTGGTAATCTGCTGGAATAATTCGGCATAATGCCCTTTTCGGGCACGGATAACCGGCGCCAGGATATTAATACGCTTTCCTTTAAAATTTTGGATAATCAGTTCCCTGATTTGGTCGTCTGAATACGAAACCATCTTTTCACCCGTTACATAACTGTAGGCTTCACCTGCACGGGCATAAAGCAAACGCAGGAAATCATAAATTTCAGTAATCGTACCCACAGTCGAGCGGGGGCTTTTGCTGGTCGTTTTCTGTTCGATGGCAATTACCGGCGAAAGACCGTCAATTTTGTCTACATCAGGACGCTCCAATCCGCCCAAAAACTGTCGGGCATAGGCCGAGAACGTTTCAATGTAACGGCGTTGTCCTTCAGCGTAGATGGTATCAAAAGCCAGGGACGATTTTCCCGAGCCCGAAAGCCCGGTAATTACCACCAATTGTTCACGTGGAATGGTAATGTCAATATTCTTTAAGTTATGGGCTCTCGCACCAAGAACTTCAATAGTATTTTCGGTATCTAACATAGCAGTTTTGCAAAACGCAAAGGTAGTGTTTTACAGTGAGTTTTCAGATACCGGAAAATGAAGATATATGTTAATTTGGTGAAAGATGGTGTTTTTTAAGTATTTCATTAAATACAGCCTCTTTGCCTTGCTTTTTCATTTCAGAATAACAAATCTGTATCAGTTTTTCGGCATCACTTCGGTAAGGAGACTTTTGCTCAAGATAAAGATTGTAAGCCTGACACAAATTGTCCAACGCTTTTTCATAGTCAATTAGACTTGTCGCATAAATATTGCCAATCCCAAAAAAAGCTTCGGGATTTTCGGGCTGTAATTCAGCCAGATGTTCATAAGCTTTTACGGCTTTTTTGTACTGTTGCTTGTATGTGTAAACAACTGCAATGTTTTGAAGCGGCATGCTTCCGTTAGGATTAATCTTTAGTGATTTTTCATAAGCTTCGATAGCCTCGTCAAATTTTTCAAGACGGCGATAGCAAATGCCCATATTATCATAAGCAAAAGTAAATTCGGGGTCAAAAACCACAGCCTTTTTATAATAATCGATAGCTTTTTGATAGTCTCCTTTTTGGGTTACTTCAAGAGCTTGGTTATAGTATTTCAGAGCTTCTGTATTTTTACTCAGAGATTTGTCACTAACTTCATCATTAACTGCCATTTTATCTTTTACCGAACTGCAGTTATTCATAAGATAACGCTCTAGTTGGTAGTAGTATTTTTTATATTCTTCTGAATTAGGATTTGTGTTAAGGTTTATGTTGATTTTATTATCTGCTCCGGCCGCTTTTTTCATATCTTTTATTGCTGCCAACTGCATGATCATTTGATATGACGTAACCTGTTTGTCAATGCAGGAATGTATCTCTGCCGCTATTGCTTTTTTGGATTTGTTGTATGTATTAACAGAATCAGCACATTTGCAGGCGTTGCCGGAGAATTCTTTTAATAACTCTTGAGTATCTAATTTCAACGAATCTTTTTCTTGCGAAAAACAAAAGGAAGCAAACAAAAAAAACAGTAAGGTTGGCAGATTTTTTTTCATAATGAGGAGGTTAGTTTCCTCAAACATAACAAAAAAAACTGAAAAACAGCAGTTACTC
>CAMFLD010000465.1 GCA_945957245.1 uncultured Flavobacterium sp.
GTATAATTGTCTTTATTTCAAAAGAATAGCTTTTCAGCCATCTTGGTATTGGTTCATGTTGCACTTTATTTTGTCACCAAATTTTATGAACTTAGTACTACAGAAGCATAATACTGTTTACTATGTTTTTGAAATAATCTCAAGAAATTTTCTTTTTAAAACCTAAGAATTAGAATCTCAATATCCTATTTGATTTCTTTTAAGCAGAATATTTCCGCTATATTTGCTTCATGCAGTTTTCAGAGATACTTGGACAGGATTATATAAAGAACCATCTGGTTAAAAGCGCTTTATCCGGAAGGATTCCGCACGCTCAATTATTTGTCGGCCCCGAAGGTTGTGGAACTTTGGCTATGGCCATTGCCTATGCTCAATTTGTTTTGTGTTCTAATGTGGGAAATGAAAATACCGGTGGCAATGAAAGCTGTAATCTGAAATTTCAATCTCTTTCCCACCCGGATTTGCATTTTATTTATCCCAATGTGACTAATGATGATGTCAAATCAAAACCAAAAAGTGCGGATTTCATTTCGGATTGGCGGGAATTTGTATTAAAAAACCCGTACGGGAGTCTTTTTGATTGGTACAAACATTTGGGCGTCCAAAACAAACAGGGAGAAATCCGTGTTGAAGATGCTCAGGACATCCTAAAATCACTCGCTTTGAAATCTTATGAGGGTGGTTACAAAATCATGATTGTATGGATGGCGGACAAAATGAATATTGCCGCCTCAAACAAACTCCTCAAATTATTGGAAGAACCTCCTGAAAAGACTTTATTTCTTTTAATTTCTGAAAATGAGGAAGATATTATCCAAACCATCAGATCACGTTGTCAGGTACTGCATTTTGGCGCCTTACCTGAATCGGTAATTATTAAAGCATTGAAAGTTGATTATTTTTTAGATGATGCTTCTGCAACTAAAGTGGCTCATCAGGCTCAGGGAAATTACAACAAAGCCCTGCATATTGTCAAAAATGATACTGATGAACTTCCTTTTGAAAAATGGTTTGTAGATTGGGTTCGTGCGGCATTCAGAGCTAAGGGAAATGCTTCAGCGATACAGGATTTGATTTCGTGGAGCGAAGAAATTGCCGGGTTAGGTCGTGAAGGCCAAAAACACTTTCTAAATTATTGTATTGTGATGTTCCGTCAGGCATTGTTGCTTAATTATGAAGCAAAAAATTTAGTTTATGTAGAACCAAAAGTAGAGAATTTCACCTTGGAAAAATTTGCTCCATACGTAAACGGAAATAATATAAATGCTATTTTCACCGAACTTTCGGATGCGATTTACCATATTGAACGAAACGGAAATGCGAAGATAATACTTACAGATTTATCCATAAAACTTACCCGATTAATCCATAAAAAATAGAAAATATGTATACCACTGCTTCAATTTTAGTGTTGCTTTTTTTAACCGTTACTTTTGTGCAGTCTGCTTACGACAAAGTTTTTGGCTGGCAGGGAAATGTAGCCTGGCTGAAAGAGCATTTTAGTAATACTTCATTATTGAAAAACAATGTTCCTGCAGCTCTATTCCTAATTTTGATTTTAGAGTTGATTACGGGTATTTTATGCTTAACAGGCTGCGTACAGATATTCATCACCCATGGAGTAGATGATATTTTTGGCTATTATGGCGCTATTTTTTCTTGTATAACATTGATTTTCTTATTATTAGGCCAGCGTTTAGCAAAAGATTATGACGGCGCAAGAACAATTGCGATTTACTTTGTACCGGCTTTAATTGCTGTTTGCTTACTAAGTCATTAAAACTTTAATGCATAAAAAAAGCCGTTTAGAAAACTAAACGGCTTTTTTTATGGGTATAAATAAGATTATTTTTTATCCTCTTTAGAAGTTTCCTCTTTCTTACCGGCTGATTTGTACTTCTCGTTAATCATTTTGATGATTTCTTTTGTAATATCATATCCTTCTTTGGCGTATAAAACAGAAGCGACATCGCCCGTTCCATAGATATAATCATATCCTTTTTCTTTACCGTATTCTTTGATCATCTTACGGTAACCTTTCACTAAAGTATCCATTTCAACACCACTTTCCTGCTGTAGCTGTTGCAGCATTGCTTGTTGAGCATACGATAATCTTTGCTCGGTTTGCTGTAATTCAGAACCTTTTTGTTGTGCCCACGCTTGACCATTTTTTTGCGCATTATCTTTAAAGCTTGCTGCTTCCGATTTGAAACGGGAAACTTCAGCTTCAAGTTGACTTCCCATTACTTTGGCTTTTTCTTTGTATTTCGCTTCAATATCTTTTGCTTCGGTAGATTCTTCCATCAATTTAGAAGTATCAACATACGCTGTTTTGAATTCTTTAGCTTCGGTTGCTTTTTTTTCACATGACATTAATGCCACTGCAAAGGCAAATAGGATGATTGTTTTTTTCATTATAAGTCTGATAAAATTAATTTTCGGTTTTCAAAAGTACACAATAAAAAATAAAGTGCATTTTTATTGTTTTTTTATGCTATAAATTTTAATTATTAACAATGGAGATTCTATTTTATTTTACTATTAAATTCGGCTTTAAATAGAGCGATATAAGCGCAAATTGATTTTTCCCCAACAAAAGACCTATCT
>CAMFLD010000466.1 GCA_945957245.1 uncultured Flavobacterium sp.
GCAATATAGATAGCATTTGCCCCGGAACGTGAAAAGCGTGTAACATCAGATACAACGATATAAGAAATTTTTTCCTTGCTGCTTTTTACAAATTTCAGCATCCGATTAAATTCCTTTCGTTCGTCCGTTTGTGCGCTCTCATATTTTCCGCCAAACACTCCCAAACAGTTAAACCCTTCCCGTTCAATTGCCGATTGGTTCTCATGAGCCTGCGTAGTAAGGCTTAACCCCTTTTCCTGTTCTTTGGAAGAAACACGCTCATACCTTACACAGTTACGCCCTGTTAGACGTTCTGCATTTTTAGATGTTTTTGCAAATACTGTAAACACATCTAACTCCGATAAATTTTCAATCGTTTTCATTTTCTGTTTTGCTTTCTTGTTCCTGTTTCTCTTGCTGGTCGTATAATGCTAAATAGTGTAATACCTTTGCCAGCCGTCTAATATTTTCAATTTCTTTTTCCGCTTCGGTCTCTGTTATATTTTCAAAGCCTTTATACGTTTTCAATTTTTCATAGGTCAAGTTTCCACGTTGGGTCGCTCTACCTGAGTTCACTAATTTCATGGCTCATATCCATAGCCTGTAGGTCCTTTTATAAGGTTGTTACAGGGGTTTGTAATAGTCGCCCATGTTGGGCGTATTAAACGGCAACGCCACACATTAGTTTACCATTTTAATACACCTTAGTGCAATAAATAAAAGAACGAATTACCCGGCAACGCCACACATTTGATACCGGATAATTATTTATAATGCTATGCGTGTTGTATTCTCAATTCTTACAATTTGGCCTTTATGTTTCTTTACAATGATTTCCCCAAACTCACCTTTGTTTACTATGTCTGCCAACCTTCCCTTTAAATCTTCACTCTTTTTTAATTCCAGTGAATTAATTTTTTTGTCTTTGAAGTGTATCGTTATAGTTTGATATTCTCCGCTGTGTACAACTTCAAACAGTTTGTTTTCCGCTGTAGATAAAAGCCCCAATTTAGGAACAAGCATCCCGGATAATTCAGAATTAAGGAAACGGTTAATAATGGCAAAGATTGAGACTGTTACATGTGTTTGATACAATAGCTTATTTTGATCTGATTCTGTGTAAAGGTGTTCCTTGTTTTTGTCCCTTACCATATACGACCCATCGTTAAAAACAGTAATACCCAAAGGTGATTTATTTATGATGCAATCAACAATAACAAGTTGTAACATATCGACACTTGTGTTACTGGCAATTTTATTGCTGTTGGCAGAAGCTACTAATTGCAGTAGCTTTTCTTTTTGTGCTTTATCAATACTGATGCCTTTTAGCAGTTCTGTAGCCTCCTTTATTGTATTGACAAGTCCGGCCAATTCTATTTTTTGAAAAAGGTTGTTCCTTAGTTCGTGTAGAATTTCAAAGGGTGTTCCTATGTTTCTAAGTTGGTCGATCAGATTGTACCAAACATATTCAACGAACGTATATTTAAGGCCATTCATTTGATCTTCTGAAACGTCAAACGCTTTCACCCAATGAACTAAATTCCGGGGTGAAACATTCATACGATTGCCAGTAATAACAGGTTGCTGCATCTGAACAAACAGCGCACTTGCCTTATCAATGGTTGCCTGCCCGAAAAATGACTTTAAATCAATTTGATGCTGCTCCCCGGAGGTCTGTTTAGCTATTTTGGTTGCTTTCATAGTATGAATATACAATTATTTAATTAATATTACACCAATGTAATATATATTTTATACTGAAATATATACAAATTGGTTGCATCCCTTTAAAATGCTACAGTCTGTAGCAATACTCAGAGCATCCCGGGGCTAATTTTGAGACATGAGAGATTTTAAAGAATACAGTCCGGAAGTGCAAAACGCTTTTAATCAGTTTTTGCAACACTACCAGCCAGCTACTGAAGTAGGACAAGCAAAAGTTTATGCTTCTACGGAGGAAATATGCGAACGCATGCGCTTAATGGGTAGCTGTAACGAGATTACAAGTACCGACATAGATGTTTTATTGACAATGGGTGGCTTTATTCAGGTAAATATGGGAAATAACGCAGCTTTTAAACGCTGGGTAATGCAGTAAAACCAAGATACTACTTGGAAAATGGGCCTAAACATGGATTAATCGTGCAAGTTAGGGTTAACTTACACCTGACTTTCTTTAACTTGTCCCTGACTTTCCCCAACTTAACCCTCGCTTTTTGCCAACTTGTCCACAGGTTCTTTGAATCTTTCAGTTTACATGTCAGCATACTCCATCATTGTGGGATAATATATAAAAGTAGAATAAAAAAAACGAAATAATATGAAAACAAGCGATTTAATACGCTGCTATGAAAGAAACAAGCATTTTTTTTATATGACTTCTTACCCTAAGTGGTGCAAAATATTATCCTCGCAAGACATAATAATACCGACTATTTCGGTTATTATTGCTTTTTTGATCTCTTACTTTCATATATCTTATTTACTTATTGCTATAATCGTAGCGTCTTGCCTTCTTTTGTTATATCTCATCTATTTGAGAGTGTCTAAACATTTGTACCATAAGTTTGATGGACTTTATGGCCTCCGACTAGATAGCAAAAAACGCTGGACCGAGTACAATAC
>CAMFLD010000467.1 GCA_945957245.1 uncultured Flavobacterium sp.
CGAGATCAGCCTCGGTCTCGTGGGCTCGGAGATGTGTATAAGAGACAGGTGTAAAGGGTTTCATGAGGAACCACAATGTGCGGCTGTTTGTCCGGTTGACTGCTGTGTTCCTGATGACAATCATGTTGAAAGCGAAGAAACACTGCTCAACAGACAGGCATTTCTACACAATGAATAAATAAAAAACCCCAATTATTGGGGTTTTTTATTTTTGCTGAAAAGTTATTTCTAACGATATTATTTCTGCAGGTTGAATACTTCTACCGTTACTTTATCTGTTTTGTCATCATAAGTTTCCAAAATCAAATCACCATTGGAATCAAAGTGACCTACAGAGAATTTGTTTTTGTTTCGGTAAATAAAAGTATTATTGGCAGTTTTCCTTAAAAGGGAAACGCTATTGGGGCTTGAAATAGTATATCCCGAATTATCGGAAAGTACATGATAGCGTTCCCCATTATAAGAATAGTAGGCAGAATGGTCTACATCAACCACACGTTCCTGTCCGTCTACATTAACTGTTGTGGTTACGGTTGCCTGGGTAGGAGTAGGCTGAATATCTGTATTAAGCGTTCCTTTAGGAACATCTTTAAGTTCAATATTTTGAACTTCTTTGATTTCCTCCTTTTTAATTACTTTATGTTCTCCATTGTTATCTTTTACTGTTGTGGTTGTAGTTACCGTTTCTGTTTTTTTGTTTTGATTCTGAGCCTGTATGTTCAGCGAAAATAACAGGGCAAAAATTCCTAAGGCTAAAGTTTTCATAATGATTAATTTTTAATGATTAGCATGTTGTAAATTTAATTCCCTTGATAATTCAGACTGTTACAGGATTTTCAATATGATTTATAGTTTTTTCATAAAAAGCTCCAAGCTGAGATTGATAAATTTGTGTTAGATTATAATAAATCCGAAACTAATTTGCCTAATAGTATTTGAAAAAAAGTTTGGTTAATGAATTAGTGTGTTAATATATTATTGTGATGTAAATGTTAAAAATACTGTTAACAATTTGACAAACAAATGATAATATTATGATATATGCGTAAAAGCATTTTATTAAATTTGGGCAAAACCTATAAGTAAAATGAAGAGAATTCTAATCTTATTTCTTTTGGTTTTTAGCATTGGAGCCTTTTCTCAGGGTGATGGTAAGATAATTGTGTTGAAGGATGCTGAAACCAACCTGCCTATTGAGGATGCTACGGTATTTGTAGCTAAAACAAAACAAACCTTATTGAGCAATGCTGATGGTGTAGTGAGTTTTGTCTTAAATGGGGTTTCCAATATACAGATTACACATTCTTCGTATGTTACCATGAAAATAAGGTCAACTACCTTAAAGGAAAAAACGAATACAATATATCTAAAAAGCAGTATTACAGGACTTGAAGAAATTATTGTAACTAAACAGCATCCGCAGAAAATCCTAAAAAGCGTAGTCGAAAACTCAATGAACAAATTATCTGTTCCTGCGTGCCTAAAAGTGTACTCCAGAGAATTTTTCAAAATGAACGGAACTACTTCTTATTATAATGATGGGTTGATGAATTTTCAGTTATTAGGAAATAATAAGAATTTTAAAACCGATATTCTTATCGAGCAAAACCGTTCTTACGGACTTATTGATGAAGACTTCAGTCCGGATGTTTTGGGGTATAATCTTAATGACATTATGGAGAACTATTACAATTTCAAATATTTAGACCCGATACTTGATTCCGGCGCCAAAAAAAAATATGATTTTGTAATAAAAGCCAATTCCAAGAATGATGATTATTATACCATGTCGATAACTCCTTTGGAGAACAATAAAGATTTATTGGATGAATTCACTATTGTTTATGACCGTAAAAAGAAACTTATTGTTGAAGTAAGCTCTTTTGTTTCGCCTGCAACAGTTGCTAATGTAAAAGACAAAACTTCAGTTGGTTCCAAAAATATCTACAAGTCATTGTTTAAGACTATTTACAGACTTGATAATTCCAATTATTATCTGGTAGGCTCAAAAGAGGAAATTGGATTTGAAAAGATTGGCAAGAAAAATATAAAAACGGATATTGAAGTCAAAAACTACTTCGTAATCACAGGTTTCAGTAATCACAACTTCATTTATGATGATAGTGAAGTGTTTAAAGATAAAACCCTTTACAACAAAAAAAATTCTATCTTAACCAACTATTGGGATGTTTCGGGGCTGACAGCTACCGAGGAAGAACAGGCTATTATTTCAAGCATCGAATTCAGGCCTTAAGTTCCTTTGGCAACTTGATTTTATTACGCTATATTTGCGCACTTTAAAAATAAAATCATAAACGCCTCAAAGGCTTGAAAATACTAAACACAGATGAAAGCAGGTATTGTGGGATTACCCAATGTTGGAAAATCAACCTTATTTAATTGTTTGTCAAATGCTAAAGCGCAGAGTGCTAACTTTCCGTTCTGCACCATTGAACCTAATATTGGTGTGGTAAACGTACCGGATCCAAGAATCAACCGTTTGGAAGAACTGGTTAAGCCGGAGCGTGTAGTTATGGCAACTGTTGATATTGTTGACATTGCAGGTTTAGTAAAAGGAGCCAGCAAAGGAGAAGGTTTAGGA
>CAMFLD010000468.1 GCA_945957245.1 uncultured Flavobacterium sp.
CATTTGGAGTATCAAATCGGCTTTGGTAGGCAGAATGGTATTCCATGAATCCGCTTTTTTTTCCCATTTTGGATTAATTGGTATTATCAGATTGGAATATTTTGTCAAAACACTGTCAAATCGGTTTGAGAAATCAACCGGACATCTTCTGAAAATAATTCCAAGATTATCTCCCTTTAGATTTCGCTTTTCCACTGCTTTGGCTAAATCCTCAAGATAGGTTGGATCATTAGGAGAAGTGGTAATATCGTCTCCGGAATAACAAAGGTATTTTTTATTGATATCTAAATTATACTCTTTAAAAAATTGCTCTTTGGGCATTAGTACATCTTCTGAAAAATGGGTTTCAAACTGTGGCGTACCAGTTACAAAAACCTGTTTTTCATTGACATAAGGATAATAATAGAGTAATTCGTTCTTCATGTGTTCACTCCAAACAAAATAAAAATCGGTTTCCACAATTTTAGTTCCTTTGGGCAGGTTATCCCATGAAAAAATAAATGTTGCTGTCGGTATTCCGAGATCCTGAGCAGCCAAAATTGGTGCTACAGCCAGCATTACTCTTTGATTGGTACAAAAAACGATATCCGGTTTTTCTTTTTTCAAAGTTTCCAGGCTATCCCGATATAATTTGGTTGTACGCTCTTTTTTTGCAATTGATTTTCTTATTTTTTCCAGTCCTTTTTCTGAGTTATTGCAAACAATAAGAGCATGTTTCATGATGTTTTTCAAAGACGATCTTAAGTCACTATAAACAAACGGAAACCTATACGAATCATAAACCTCATCTTTAGATTTTTTGATGCTTTGAAATAACTCTATCTGAGTTTGGGCTACTTTGAGTAAATCGGTAGCGGGGTGAGTCTTGGCATTTTTTATTGGAATTTCATTAATTCCGGCTGATGTTAAGTCAAAAAGGGTGTTGTTCCAAAAAAAGATGTCAAATCCTTTTTCGAGTCCAAGATTATAAAAATTGGTAAAGGCAAAATTTCTTAAACCAATACCATCGGGAAGTAATATAAATATTTTATTTTTCTGCATTCTTACTTTTAAAAGAAAGCCCAAATATCCTTATTTTATTGATAATATGAAAACGAAAGCTTTTTAAAATGTACGGTTAGGGAAAAATCTATCTCTAAAATTAAGGAAGTATTTCTCTATTAAATAGGTCATTACAAATCCACTTATTATCGATAAAACGAATACTTCGGCAAATGCCAGGTATCGATTTTCTATTTTAAAAAAACTATCGTAGGTAATTATAAAAGAATGGATTACATAAATTGAATAGGAACAAAAACCTATTTTACTGACGAAGTTAACCACAGCCGTTGAAAAAATCCTGTTAATCTGTTTATTTATATTTTTATTTACCAAAAAATGAATCAGGATAATGCCAAAACTCAGATATAACATAGTAAATCCAATAGTTCTGACGAAGAAGGAATCCATTTGGTCTAAAAAAGGAGTAAAAAGCAGCATTAAGAATGCTAATAACAACAGCAGTTGATTATTTCTGTAAAAGCTAAAAAGCTGCTGTTGCTTAAAGTTGTACCAATATGCTATCAAAACACCAAATAGTAATGAATCTATGCGCAAGTGAGTCATAGTTATGTGCCGGATAGTATCATCCGGATAATAATAATTGGAAATAATTCTCAAAACCAGAATTACAACTAAAACAGACACTATTATCTTCTCAAACAGGGAAAATCCTTGTGTTTTTTTGAAATCAATAAGTTTTTTATTGAATAGGAGCCATAGTAAAAAGGCTAATAAAAAATAAAAATGCTCCTCAACCGCCAGCGACCAACTTGCCGCATAAAGATAGCCCCATCCCATAGCATAATTTTGAACAAAAATTAAATCGTAAAATGCATGGAGAGGATTAAATTTATGGAGCAAAATCCTTGGAATGATATAGAGTATTGCGGTAAGGTAAAAGATGGGATAAATCTTGAATCCTCTTCTGATTAAAAACAATCCGGGTTTTATTGAGCCAAACTTTTGATACTCCCGAAAAAGCAAGCCTGAAACAAGAAAACCACTGAGTACAAAGAATAAATCAACTCCAATCCAACCCATAGTCTGTAGAAAATCTATAACGGGCTGATGCCTGAAAATTACCAAAATAATGGCGATTCCTCTCAGAAAATCAAGTTCCCTTAATCTTATTTTAGGTGTTATACTATTATTTTCTTCCAATGATTTTCTTTATTGTTTTTTTAATGGCGTTAAGATTAGTTTTGTAAAAGTGCTTTAGATTTACTCCAAAATCATAAATTCTAGCTTTAACCACTGATGGCAAATATTTTTTAGGAACTGATAGGTTCTTTTCATCAAAAGCAATCCATCTCTCTGGAAAATAGTCCTTATCGTTGTTCTGCTTTGCAAAGTTGCCGGCTAGATTGCGGATTGGTCTATAAATTCGTTTATTTTCATTTTCTCCTAACCATGCAATCCACCAGGAAAAAGTAGAATTACTTATCACATAATCATCACAATTCATTCCAATTACAATTTGCTCCATAGGCGGAATATTCTCAAGAAATACCGCATTTTTAAAAACTGCATAATGGGATTTACAATATTGTATATCAT
>CAMFLD010000469.1 GCA_945957245.1 uncultured Flavobacterium sp.
GGGACGAGATGGGAGAATATGTGCTTCACCAGTTAGGGCAAGCCCTCGGGCCGCCTTTTTTGAAAATCCTATCCGATTGGATAGTGTTTTTTGTTTGTGTTATTTATTTGTATTGAGACTTTTAAACGAATGTGCGAGGGATGGAAGCGAAGTACCGTGTACTGCGGACAGCCCGATCCCGACTTTGGCGGGACGCACCATTATTAAACCGTTTTTAATGGGTATTGACAGTGACTTTGTAAAATACAGTCTCCGCATTTTGGATTGGTGGGACGACAGGTTTCTCTACCTAAGAATGAAATCGCCATTCCGATTTCTCCCCACATATCTTTTGGTAATTGCTGCATTAGCAGTTTTTCAACTTTATTACCATCTTTGGTTTCCGGAATGATTCCGATGCGTGGTGCTACTCTGATTACATGCAAATCGGCTATAATTCCTTTAGCGGGTGAATTGGTCTCCCGCATAATAACATTGGCTGATTTTCTGCCTATGCCTTTCAATGCAGTTAATTTTTCCATAGTCAAAGGAATATTATGGTTTTCCTTAATGGTTTGGGCAATTTCAATAAGCCAACCCGCTTTGGTTCCAAAATTCCTGACTTTAGAAATATAGGGTATTAATGATTCAATATTTGAGGATGCAAGACTTTTCATATCTGGAAATTCCTGAAAAAAGGCAGGTGCAATTTTATTGATATTAGCATCAGAGTCCTGAGCGGATAATACAACCATAACCAACAATTGGTAAGTGTTTTGATAGTCTAAAGGGTGTCTTTTACCTTTGTACTTTGCAATAAGTGGCTTTAGTACTGTTGCCCAATCGTAATCTTTGTTGAATAATTCCATAGTCTTATATTAAATCAAAATTTAATTTGAAATAAATTTAAGCAACATTTCTATTACTTTTTTATCTCCGAGTATTTTTCTGTGACCCAATTTTTCGGTTACAATAAGTTGGCTGTTTTTTAAATTTTTATGAATGTTGTATGCAGCTTTAATGTTAATGTCTTCATCATTCTCATCATGAATTACCAATATTGGAATTTCAACAGATTGTGCCGCAAAACTCCCGGAATATAACTCCATAGGTTCTCCGAATTTCTTTTCAAAATATTTTTTCATCATACTGGCAATAATTGGTTTCATTTGAATTTTTGAAACAAAATCATCCAATATATCCTGAATAATATCCCCACTTCCTATTATTACGGCCTTTTTTATATTTAATCCTTGCTTGACAGCATTTAATATTGACATCCCGCCAAGAGAATGGCCAATAGCATATTCGAATGGGCCAAATTGCTTTTCCATTTCAAGAATACATGCAATAAATTCAGGCATAATGGTGGTTTTGCTTCCCGATTTTCCATGAGCCGGTGCATCAAAACTTATTGTAGAATATCCTTTTTCAAGTAAGGCATCAGCTATTTTTACCAACTGGGTTCCGCGACCTGACCAGCCATGTACCAATAAAACTTTTTTAGGACTGTCACCGTAATGGTAAACATTAATTTCCTTGTTGATTTTGGGGATAAATAATTTTTGCTGACTACTGTTTTGTTCCATGTTGATTTCCCTTTTCGGAAGCCTGTGTTTTAGAGGAGTTGTGAACAGTCTTGCGGCAAAAAGTGTTGCCAGTTTTGGAGAAATTGCTTGTAATAATTTAGCAGTTACCGTAATTACCTTAGGAATTTGCAACGATTGATTGGGTATTTCTGCTTTTTTTGTCATTTCAATAAAATTGTATGGCAATTTATAACTTATTATATTTTTCTCTAAATTTCAACTTCTTAAAATTACGATTAAAATGCAAAATCAAACCCGTATCATAATTGAAAATGTTTCTCCACAACTTGACGGTGGAGCTTTTTTTATCAAGCGAATTATAGGCCAAAAAGTGATAGTAACTGCCAATGTTTTTTCTGACGGGCATGATGTTGTCGCCTGTTCAGTAAAATGTAAACATGAAAAAGATAAAAAATGGCAGGAAATCCGAATGCAGGAAACGGGAAATGATGAATGGATAGCTGAATTTAAAGTTGAAAAACAAGGCTTTTACTCTTACTTTGTAGAAGGTTGGGTAGATTATGCCTTAAATTGGCAACATGGGACGCAACGTAAAATTGAAGACAATCAGCATGTAAAATCTGAACTTCTGGAAGGAGCAGAATATTGCGAAGCCATTTTAAAAGATGTCAGCAAAGAGGAAAAAGCCTATTTGACTTCAGCTATCAAAGCTTTCCAAGACCCAAAACAATATGATAAAGCTGTAGCAATTGCTTTGTCCGATGAATTACATCATATTTTCTATCAATATCCTACACGTACTCTGGCAAATTCCTCTGCCGAATTAAAAGTTTATGTAGACAGAAAAAAAGCGCTATTTAGTACTTGGTATGAGTTTTTTCCTCGTTCTGCATCACAGGAAAATGGTAAGCACGGAACATTTAAAGATTGCGAAAAACTACTGCCTCGTGTTGCCGCAATGGGATTTGATACTTTATATTTCCCACCAATACATCCGATTGGTGAAGTCAACCGTAAAGGGAAAAATAATGCGACGGATGCTGCACTTGGTGATGTGGGTTCGCCCTGGG
>CAMFLD010000470.1 GCA_945957245.1 uncultured Flavobacterium sp.
GGAGCTATCATGATTGCTTATGAAAAAGTGCTGACAGCAAAAAAGCCAGATTTATGTATAGTAGTTGGAGATGTTAATTCTACCATGGCATGTACAATCGCCGCACAAAAAATGCAGGTAAAAGTAGCGCATGTTGAAGCAGGTATTAGATCTTACGATCTCACAATGCCTGAAGAGATTAATAGAATAGTTACGGATTCGATTGCAAATTATTTTTTTACAACATCTCAAAAGGCAAATGATAATTTAAAAGAAATTGGTAAAGAAGAATCTCAGATTTTTTTCGTTGGAAATACCATGATTGATACTCTTTTGAAACAAAAAGCAAATTTTAAAAAACCTCCTTTTTATGACGAATTGGGTTTAGTCGACTTTAACTATTTTGTTATGACTTTACACAGACCCGGAAATGTTGATGAAGAAAATAAGCTAAAAGAGTTGATTGAGGGAATTGTGCTTAACAGTAATGGTCTGCCAATTATTTTTCCTGTTCATCCGAGGACTTCCAAGATATTATTTCAATTAGAAATGAACTATGACAATTTGCATTATGTAAATCCTTTAGGATATCACGAATTCAATTATTTAGTGGGACATAGTAAAGCAGTTATTACAGATTCGGGAGGGATTACGGAAGAAACTACTGTAATGGGCATTCCCTGCCTGACTTTGAGAGACAATACAGAGCGCCCTGAAACAGTAACAATAGGAACAAACTAGTTGATAGGAACTAATCCTAAAAATATAGCTCCAGCCTTAAAAAAAATATTGGAAAATAGCTGGAAGATAGGAGGAATTCCTCCTCTTTGGGATGGACGTGCTGCCGACAGAATAGTTGATGTAATTTTGGGGCTTCATTGAGAATTATCTTTTGCTGAGATTGTTTTATATTAATTATGGCATAGGATGGAATTGAATAAAGGCTATCAGATTTACAAGAATATGGGGGGGAGATATTTTTTCTACCGAGCCTATTTTGAATTAGAAAAAAGAAGCGGTGTACTGAAGAGAAAACATCCAATTAACCCAAATCTCAAAAACTTTATTTCTCTCAATGATTGGAAGAGACTCCCTAACCTTTTTATTTTTCCGGACCGAAATAGTTTAAAACAAGAAAAAAAGCCTAGCCCGCTTTTAAAGTATAAAGCAAACAAAATACTAAACCATAGTGTTCAGTATTTTTCTGACGAATGGTTAAATCTTGGTCCTGATTATGATTGGATTACTAATCCGGAAACCAATTATAAATATGACATTTCCCAGCATTGGGTTGATACCAATGATTTTAGTAAAGAAGCCGGAGATATTAAATATGTTTGGGAAAAGTCCAGATTTTGTTACATCTTGACTTTATTGAGGTTTGATTATCATTTTGATGAAGATCATTCAGAGTTTGTTTTTAATGAGATTGAATCCTGGATAGATTCTAATCCTGTAAATATGGGGCCAAATTGGAAATGCAGCCAGGAAATTTCATTAAGAATATTTAATTGGATGTATTGTCTTTATTTCTATCAGCATTCACCCTTTTTGACTGAGGAATTGTGGTTTAAAATTCAAAATTCTATTTACAATCAAATCAGGCATGTTTATCATCATATAAATTTCTCCAGGATTGCTGTAAGAAGCAACCATACTATAACAGAAACCCTGCTTTTGGCATTAGTAGAAATTTTGTTCCCATTTTTCCCGGAATCAGTCATTTGGAGCAAGAAGGGGAGAAAGTACTTTGAAGAAGAGGTTTGTTATCAGATTTATGATGATGGGTCTTTTATCCAGCATAGTATGAATTATCATAGAGTATTAATTCAATTGTTGAGTTTTGGGATTTCTATAACTCAGAATGCCAATAAACCATTCTCTAGGGCAGTTTATGAAAGAAGTAGTTTGTCTCTAAATTTTCTGATGCAATTTGTGCAGGAAGAAAATGGACATTTACCAAATTATGGAGCAAACGATGGCGCCTTGTTCTTTCCCTTATCGGATTATGAGTTTAGGGATTACCGACCTCAGTTAAATACTCTTTTTAAAATTTTATATTCTAAAGATTTATTTAAAGAATTTGAAGAAGACTTGTTTTGTTTTAACGATATCAGAGAAGTGTATCCTTTAAAGGAATTAAAGATTAATACAGGAGCACTTTTTTTTGAAAATGGGGGGTATTACATTTTTAGAGACAAAGGGTTATTTGTTTTCATAAAATGCTCTTCTTATAAAGATAGGCCATCTCAAGCAGATAATCTGCATATTGATATATGGAAAGATGGTAAAAATATTTTTAGAGATGGGGGCTCCTATAAATATAATACTGACTCAAAATGGATCGATTTTTTCTTTGGCACTAAATCTCATAATACTGTTACTATTGAAAACTATAGTCAAATGCTGAAAGGCGGGAGGTTTATATGGTATCATTGGACTTCAGCTCTTGAGTTTTCAATAAAAGAAGATACAGAGTTTTATTATTTTAAAGGAGTAATTAAAGCATTCTCTTATTTAAGAAAAGATATAAAACATAAACGTGAGGTTTTGATATCAAAAAAATTGAATAGCATAATTGTAAAAGATACTATTTTAAATAGTAATGAATTAATG
>CAMFLD010000471.1 GCA_945957245.1 uncultured Flavobacterium sp.
CCCCAAACCAGTAATTTGTCGTAAGGCATATCCCTCCAACCCGGCTTGGTTGCTGTTTTCCCAAAGAAACCCCATTGCAGGCAATAGGTTTTAAAATTGTTTTTCCTGCCTAAAAGCCCTAGGATATGTTGGGCTTCTAAATCGCCTTCAATTAAGATAAGCTTTTTGCCTTTTAATAAGTGTAAAAAGCCTCTAGCCCTGTCAACCAGCGTTGTAAAAGCATGGAAGCGGAAATAATCGCTGCTAAATGATGGAAATGCCGCTTTAGGCAGATGTCCGGTATTTTCTGAAGCGGAAATATTTTTGTCCCAAAGCAGGAATTCTACTTTTTTTCCTTTTTGTTCCAATGCTTCTTTTATTGGATTAACATAGGAAAAGAACTTTTTATTGGTAATGAATATATAAAAATCGGCTTTAGATTTTTTAGTGCTGTAAAACAATGCATGATAGAAATACCTTGAAATATCACGGATAACCAGTTTCAGTTTGTTTGGTTCAGGCTTGAAAAAGCTTTCGAAATAATGTTCCACCAAGCGTTCCATCTGCTTTTCTGTAGTTGTCTTTTCTAATTGCTCCAGTAAAGCTTTACTATTGATGATGGTATTGATATAAAACTTTACCGTAAGCGGCACAACGTCAACACCTTTGTATACAGAAGCTCCTAGCTTTGAAGACAGTTCCTGATAAAGTGCGTAATAAAACTGTTCTGCCTTATCCATCATTATCTTTGGTATTTCATTTTTATCAATCGGCTGTAATAAACCGTCATGAAGTGGAGAAGGGATTTGTTATAGGCTTTTCCGTATCGGAGGTAAATTCCGCTACAGCCTTCTAATTCAATCTTTTTAAGTCCCAATTCCTTAAGGGATTTTACAATGGATGTAAATTCACTGAATTTGTTTGATTTCAAGCAGGAACTCAAAGGCAAAAAGACAAATTTTGCCATTACATGATTAATCAGTCCTTTTTCTTTGCTGCCTTTTGGAATAGTAGCTGAGAAGTGCATTAAATCTTTTACTGCCAATAAAAATCCATCGATTGCTTTTTTAGAAAAGAGCAATTTCGAATTGGTAGCTGAACCTTGTCTGATGGTTCGCTGATAAAACTTGTTTGATGAAAAACCAACTCTTTTAGCCACAGTAAATACTTTTCCTAAAAACAAACCATCTTCAAGAAAAGGAACATTTTTTGGATAGTTGATGCTGTGTTGGTGTAACATTTCTAATCGGTACAGAACGGCCCAACTTCTGTCAGGGTCTTTCATGTCTACACTTCGTGGAGCAAAATAGCCTTCAACTCCGTCAAAGATAGTTTCATTTTTAGATTCGTAATTGGTTTCCCAAACAGAATTCCCTTGTCGGTCAAAAATCTCGTAAGCCAGATACAAAACATCCAGATTTCGGGACTTGGCATTTTCGTAAACCGATTTCAGGACATTGGGCACCACATAATCATCGGGGTCAATTGGCAGAATGTATTCTCCTTGGGCTTTGGCAATAGCATTATTTCTTGCCATCGAAACACCTTGATTTTCCTGATTAATCAGTATCAGGTTGGAAAATTCCTGTTGTAATCCTTCCACAATTTCCCTGCAACGGTCTGGTGAGCCGTCATTGGTTACAATAATTTCATAATCATCCTTTGGCAAATCCTGATTTTCAAGGCTTCGGATGCATTTTTCAATGTATCCATCAACTTTGTAAGCCGGAATAATGATGCTTATTTTTTTTGCCATCAGGTACTCCTAAAGATTTTGATTGATTATGGTGGTTATTTGTTTTAACTCTTCTTCTTTCAATCCGGCATAAAGCGGCAGGCACATGACTCTTGAAGCGGTGTCTTCTGAAATTGGCATGGACTGTCCTTTGGTAAATTCTATAGTGTTTAATGAGGGATAGAAATAACGCCTTGGATAAATATCCGCTGCATTCAGGGCTTGCTGCACTTTCAATAACTGTGCTTCAGAATCAAGCAGAATAGGATAATAACTGTAGTTCCAGTTGGTATTTTCTCTTATTTTAAGGCGCTGTATTTTATCGTTCAGATTAGCGTTGTAGAAATCTACCGCTTCTTTCCTGCTCTGAATGATTTCATCAATATAGGGTAAAACCGCTAATCCCATTGCGGCCTGCAATTCGGAGGTTTTTCCATTGATTCCCAAACCATGAAATGCTAACGGACCGTTGTGCCCAAAGTTGTGGCTGAAATACATTTGGTGATTCAAATCGGCATCATTGCAAAATAAGGCTCCTCCTTCTCCTGTATGGAACAACTTGGTAGCATGGAAACTACAGGTACTTACATCGCCAAAATCAAAAACTGATTTTCCTTTGTAAGTCACCCCAAAACAATGCGCTGCATCATAGATCACTTTCAGGTTGTGCTTTTTTGCAATAGTTTCAATAGCTTCTACATTACATGGATTCCCAAAAACGTGTGTGGCCAGAATGGCTGTAGTTTTGGGAGTGATGGCAGTTTCAATTTTAGTTTCATCAATCGTTAAATATTCAGGATGAATATCTACAAAAACCGGTTTACAGTGTTCCCACACGATAGAAGAAGTGGTGGCTACATAACTGAATGGTGTAGTGA
>CAMFLD010000472.1 GCA_945957245.1 uncultured Flavobacterium sp.
ATCATAACCATGATTTTGAGTTCATGAAGTACGGAGGTAAAACAGCCCTTGACATTCTTTTGCGTGAAACCAATAAAAGTCTGGTATCCTTTGAACTGGACATTTACTGGGCCATCCGGTCAGGCGTAAATCTTAAGACATTATTTAATGCCAACAAAGGTAGGTTTGTGATGTGGCATGTAAAAGATATGGACAAAACCGACCCTAAATTAAACGCTGAGGTGGGGACTGGTTCGATTGATTACAAGGATATATTTAAACTTAAAAAAATCTCAGGGATGAGATACTTCTTCGTAGAGCATGAAACGAACTACAAGCCGAATCCTATTGAGTCGGTGGCAAAAAGCTGCGAATATATCCAGAATGTTATATTATAAATAAGCGATAGGACAGGTTAGAAATTATAAAGAGAGACGGTATTTCCCGTCTCTTTTTTATTATCCAATAAAAAAAGCATTAATTATTGACGATTAATATACTCGGAAAGCATTCCTTTTTCACAAATGTCAAAAATAAAACAGGCAAATACGCCAAACTATTGCTGAACTTTCACTTTATATTGTCGTGGGACTTCGCATGCCTAAGCTTTATAATATTTGAGCTGGCAAGGGAAAACAAGGCAAAAAAAGGTACTGTCAAACTCCCTTGACAGCACCATCTAAACCAAATTAAATAAAATTAGAGAGCTTTAATTTTGATATTTTTAAAGGAAACACCTTTGTTCCAATCTTGAAGGGCAATTTTGCCAGATGTGGCCATTCCGAAGGATGGAAAATTCTTAAAATTCGTGGCCGCAATTTTCTCTTTCCATTCAGGGCTATTAAAATCTTGCTGAGCAGTAAGCGTTCCATTAAGAAGGAATTCAATTTTTCCGTTTTCCTGTCTGATAACGGAATGATTCCATTGTCCTTTAGCTGCTAACTTAACTGGGTTTAGTTGCGGCGAAAATCCATAGAGACAACCTGCCCGCTTATTCTCTTTCGCGTAATCTGGATGGGCTTCATCGAGCAACTGGTATTCAGGCCCCGATGTCCAGGCTGTTGGATTATCCTGTTTTTCCTGAACATTAACGAACACACCACTATTACCAGCTTCACTAATCTTCCAGTCAAAACTGAGTTCATAATTTTTAAATTCCTTATCGCTAACTAAATCGCCATGATTTCCATCGCCCCCTGCCCCACAAATCAATTCACCTTCCTGTACGTGCCATACAGATTCCTTGTTCCCCTGATTGTACAGATGCCACCCAGTAGTCGTTTTGCCATCAAATAAAAGCTCATAGCCAGCTTTCTTTTCATCATCAGTCAATTGATTATCCCCTATTTCCTTTTCTTGATTACAGGAGAAGATAGACAAGGAACAGCCAAATATTAGCGCGTTAAATAGTAGTTTTTTCATTCGTTATAGTGTTAGGATTTCAAATATTTATTCTTTCTGATCTCAGCAATAGTTAATTATTTCAGTTGTCTACCTAATGTAAAACGAGCAAACAATCTTTTTTATTTATGCAATATTATGCAATATTGCAAAATATTTCAAATAATACAAATTATGAGACTAGAACATTTAGCCCTTTGGGTAAAAGACTTGGAAGCATCAAAGAAATATTACTGTACCTATTTTAATATGGTAAGTGATGAAAAATATAACAGTAAGACTAGGGTATTTAGTTCCTACTTCCTGGCTTTCGAGGATAAGAGTGAGACTAGGATTGAGCTGATGGCAAAACCAGACTTGTCCGAAAACCTATACCCTGAACGTGGGAATGTATATGGACTGGCCCATATTGCGATTTCGGTTGGAAGTAAGGAACTGGTTGACCAGATTACCGAAAAAATTAGAAAAGACGGCTACAGGATAGTAAGCGAAACAAGGATTACCGGAGAAGGCTATTATGAAAGTGTGGTTGAAGATAACGAAGGAAACTGGATAGAAATTACAATTTAATACAAACAGATATGATTAAAAATATAATTTTTGATTTCGGAGGGGTACTATTGGACTGGAATCCAAGATATTTCTACAGGGAACATTTCAGCTCGGAAGAGGAGATGGAGTATTTCCTTGCTGAAATATGTAATGATGAATGGAACGCTCAGCAGGATAATGGCCGTACCTTTTCTGAAGCTGTGAAAGAACTACAACAAAAATTCCCGGATTATAGTAAGGACATTGGGCTTTATGATGAGAAGTGGGATGTGATGTTAAAAACTGATTTACCTGAAACGGTAGAGATTCTGAAAGCCCTGAAATCTGAATATGAAATTTACGGATTAACAAACTGGTCTGCGGAGAAAATAACAATAGCCTATGCACGATATCCATTTTTCGAGCTTTTTGATGGTATAGTTGTTTCTGGAGAGGAAAAGCTGATAAAACCTGACCCTCAGATTTATAAAGTTCTTTTGGAACGCTATAAGTTGATTCCATCGGAATCGGTGTTTATAGATGATAATCCAGCTAATATAGATGCTGCTCAAAAACTTGGGATTCATGGGATTTTATTCAAAAGCTCGGATCAATTAAAAGAAGAACTAAAAAAGATATTATAAATCAGGTATGATAATGTATTTAAAGCAGCTATAAAT
>CAMFLD010000473.1 GCA_945957245.1 uncultured Flavobacterium sp.
GCCTAACATTACGCTATCGGCACCAGCAGCAATTGCTTTTGGAATATCTCCGGTATAACGTATTCCGCCGTCAGCAATAACAGGAATACCTGTGCCATTTAAAGCTGCCGCCACTTCCAATACGGCTGAGAATTGCGGAAAACCAACTCCGGCCACAACTCTGGTGGTGCAAATTGAACCAGGGCCAATTCCGACTTTTACGGCATCAGCACCATTTTCAACTAAATATAATGCTGCTTCAGCAGTAGCAATATTTCCGACTACTACATCTAAATCAGGGAATTTTGCCTTTACTTCTTTTAGTACTTTTACCACACCCTGTGTATGCCCGTGCGCCGTATCAATAACTACAGCATCAACTCCGGCAGTTACAAGGGCGCTCGCTCTTTCTATGGCATCTGCTGTAACTCCTAAAGCAGCCGCTACACGCAGTCGCCCGAATTTATCTTTATTGGCAATAGGTTTTTGAGTTAACTTAGTTATATCTCTGAAAGTTATCAGTCCGATAAGTTTAAAGTTATCATCAACCACCGGAAGTTTTTCAATTTTATTTTTCTGAAGAATACCTTCGGCTTCCTGTAAAGTTGTTCCTTCGGCAGCTGTAACCAGATTTTCGGATGTCATTACTTCTAAAATAGAGCGTGATTTCCCTTTTTCAAACCTCAGGTCGCGATTAGTTACAATTCCTTTTAGTTTTCCGTTTTCGTCGACTACAGGAATGCCACCGATACCAAATTCCTTCATGGCCATTTTAGCATCACCAACAGTGGCTGTGAGAGGTAGCGTAACAGGATCAATAATCATTCCGGCTTCTGCACGTTTAACTTTACGTACCTTGGCCGCCTGCTGTTCGATGGTCATGTTTTTGTGAAGTACACCAATTCCTCCTTCCTGAGCCATAGCGATGGCCATAGAACTTTCGGTAACGGTATCCATAGCGGCAGAAACTATTGGTACATTTAGCGTAATGTTTTTTGTAAACTTAGACTGAATGCTTACTTCTCGGGGTAAAACTTCTGAATAACTTGGAATTAGCAGTACATCATCGTAGGTTAAACCTTCTCCGATGATTTTAGTAGTGTGTGCTTTCATGCAATTTGTAGTTGTAGTTAAATTGCATGCAAATATAGTGTTTATTTGTTTATGTTTTCGGGTTCCAATGGTTTAGAATCACAAATTTACGTTAAATTAAAAATCAGGATTCTCTTTCCATTAATTTTGCTACTTCAAAATTTTTTTAACAATGTATTTATTAATTATTTCATTATTGATTATTACTGCGATTGCTATATATTTATGGATAAACCAGGCTAAATTTGGTCAAACTCCATCTGGAAAAAGAATTGAAATTATTCAGCAATCACCAAATTATAGGGAAGGTAAATTCCAAAATATCAATTTCACTCCCGATTTGACTGAAGGTGAGACTTATTTCAGGATTATCAAAAAGGTTTTATTTGAAAAAGACAAACGCAATAAACCAAAAGACAGAATACCATCGCAAAAGACCAATTTACGGACTCTTAATTCCAATGAAAATGTTTTAGTATGGTTTGGACATTCTTCTTATTTCATGCAATTGGAAGGAAAAACCATGTTGGTTGACCCTGTTTTTAGTGGAGCTGCCTCTCCTGTAAAAGCCACTACCGAGAGTTTTCCGGGAAGCGATGTTTACACTGTTGATGATTTTCCTGAAATAGATTTTCTTTTTATTTCCCATGATCATTGGGATCATTTGGATTATGAAACAATTATCAAGCTGAAACCTAAGGTAAAAAAGGTCATCACCGGGCTGGGTACAGCGGCTCATTTAGAGCGTTGGGGATATAATATGCAAAATGTTTTTGAAAAAGATTGGAACCAGCAGGTTGATTTGGAAGATGGATTTAAAGTTACAATTACGCCTGCCAGACATTTTTCAGGAAGATCTTTAGTTAGGAACAAGGCAATATGGGTTTCTTTTGTGTTGCAAACGCCAAAACGTAAATTTTACTTAGGCGGTGACAGCGGTTTTGATTCCCATTTTGAATCTATTGGTAACGAACAAGGACCGTTTGATTTGGCAATATTGGAATGTGGGCAATACAACGAAAGCTGGAAATACATTCACATGTTTCCGGAAGAGTTAATTGTGGCTTCAGCAAAATTAAAAGCTAAATCATTATTACCTGTTCACTGGGCGAAATTTGCGCTGGCAAACCATGCCTGGGACGAACCTATTAAAAGGGTATCAAAAGCTGCAACAGAAGAAAATCTTCCTTTGCTGACTCCAATGATTGGAGAAAAAGTCAATTTGGATGCCCCGGGAGGATTTACGGCCTGGTGGGAAAATGTGAATTAGTGGTATTGAGTGAAGATTTTGGTAGCTTCATTATAAGCACTTTCAAAACTCATCGGGCTGGTATTAGTACTGGCTTTTTGCGCTGTAAAATAGGAGAGAAGTTTCTCCGTAGGCATATTTCCGGTTAAATCGTCTTTTGCCATTGGGCAACCACCAAATCCCTGAATGGCGCCATCAAATCTAATGCATCCGGCTTTGTAGGCGGCATCTACTTTTTCATGCCATTTATCCGGTGTAGTATGTAAA
>CAMFLD010000474.1 GCA_945957245.1 uncultured Flavobacterium sp.
TAATGAAGGCGATGAAATCCTTGCTACCAACCACGAATATGGCGCAATGGATAGAACCTGGAATTTTTATTGTAAAAAAACTGGTGCTAAATACATCCGTCAGGAAATAACCTTGCCAATAGTTTCCAAAGAACAGATTATCGAAGAATTTTGGAAAGGTTACAATAAAAACACCAAAGTGGTTTTTCTGAATCACATGTCGAGTGCTACAGCATTGATTTTCCCCGTAAAAGAAATTTGCGATAAGGCACAGGAGTTGGGTCTTATTACCATTGTAGATGGAGCCCATGTTCCGGGTCATATTGATTTAAATATATCAGATTTAAATCCTGATTATTATACCGGAACACTTCACAAATGGATGCTGGCACCTAAAGGCAGCTCATTTTTGTATGTGAAGCCCGAATTTCAGGATGATCTGGAACCATTAGTTGTTAGCTGGGGTTATGAAAGTGTAGCAACAGGTGAAAGTCAGTTCCTGGATTATCATGAAATACAGGGAACCAGAGATGTTTCCGTTTTTTTATGTACTCCAAAAGTAGTTGAGTTTCTAAGGGAAAATAATTGGACGCAAGTAGCAAAGAATTGTAAAAAAATGGTTTTGGATAATTACCAACGTTTTTGTGATTTGGTCAATACGGAGCCAATTTGTCCGGTCACTTCAGAGTTTTTAGGTCAAATGGCAAGTATAAAAATCAATACTGACAAGCCGGCAGAACTGAAGAACCTGCTTTATGACAAATATAAAATACAAATTCCCGTAATGCCTCTCAATGGGAATACCTTCATCAGGTTTTCTGTAAATGCTTATAATACTCAGAGAGACTTAGATAAACTCTATGATGCTCTCAAGGAAATCATCAATACGACAGATTTAATAAAAGCCTGATTAGGCACTAGTCTGTTTTGAATGATTTAGATAAAAGATAGGCTAATTCCAGCCTTTCCTTTTCTTAAGTGATGTAATGTGAGCCAAATGATGGTTACAATGCCATTCATAAAGGCAGATCATTTCCCTCAATTCAAATTCCTTATTATGTTCCGGATGAATGTACGTGAGTTTAAGAGCTTCTTCGGATAGATTTTTCATTACATAAGCCATGCGATAATGTAAACCTTCCAAGAACATCAGAGTAGGATCAATAGGCATTGTTTTGTTATCAATACCTTCGCCCCAAAGATTTTCGTAGTAAAATTTAATTGTTGGATTATTTTCGGTTAATGCCCATTTTAATCTGATAAAACAATTCATATGACTATCAGCACAATGATGAATTACCTGCCGGATTGTCCAACCACCGGGACGGTAAGGAGTTTCAAGTTGTTCCTCTGTAAGGCTTGTAACTTCAGCTTTTAGTTTCTCAGGAAAGTCAGCAATGGTTTGTATTGCTTTCGCCAAAAGTTGAAACGTATAAGTTTCAGGCGCCTCAAATTGCCCAATGGGATAACGCAATTGATCAAGTTCAGATTTTTCCATAATTTAAAATGTAAGTTTAGCTAAATAATCAAAATGCTTACCTTCTTTTATTAATTGACACTGAAATCCATTGGCAATAGCTGCATTCTGAAGCGTATTGTAATCCATATACAGCCACGGAAAAGGCTCGTCAGTATCTTTTTTGTAATGAATGGTAAAAATAAGTTCACCATAATATTGATCTGCAGGGACAAAATAACTTCCATCCTCATTTTCATCAAACATATAGATTATATCGGAACTGTCAATTAGGATTTGACCTCCCGGATTCAAAAGTGATTTCAGTTTCTGCAAATATTTGGAAGTTTCTGCCAAAGTTCTGAAAATTCCGGTACCGTTCATCAATAACAAAATGGTATCAAAAGTTCCTTCATCAAACTCCAGAATATCCCGAACCCTTGCATTCCTCAAACCCCGAAGTTGACTCGCTTTGATGGCATTAGTAGAAATGTCTATAGCTGTTACATCAAATCCCTTTTCCTGTAGATACAAAGCATGGCTTCCGGCACCGCAACCTACATCCAGAATTTTGCCTTTAGCTTGCTGTAAAGCAGCTTGTTCAATTTTTGGCATTTGTTTAAAATCCCTGAAAAGATAAGCAATACTCATTTCGTCCGGTTCAGAGATATTGGTTTCAGTAACCAAATTTTCGGGTTCATTGTTGGTTTGAAAATCCAGAATAGCTTTGCCAAAAAGGTCTTTCATATTGATAATGCAGTTATTAATTGATTTGGTAATTTGTAAAGTGGATTTGAGTAATTTTGTAAAGTCAGGCCAAATAAATGAATAACCCAATCCACAAATGCTCAAACCTTCATTAAACGAAATCCAAAAGTTAGCCAAAGATAAGCATATCGAAAACAAAAAGTATTTTGATAAGCTTAAAAAGAAACCGCCTAAAAACCTCGATTATGTCATGCAGGATTTGCATGAAGCCGAATTCAAACGCACCGATTGCCTCACTTGCGCTAATTGTTGCAAAACTACGGGGCCATTATTTACTTTGGCAGATATTGAACGCATTTCCAAACATTTTAAGCAAAAACCACAACAATTTATTGAGCAATACCTTCGCATTGATGAAGATAATGATTACGTACTGCAAAAAG
>CAMFLD010000475.1 GCA_945957245.1 uncultured Flavobacterium sp.
CTTGATAACGAACTCGTCGGTAGGTTCTGCTTCATGCAGGTGCACCGCTAAACGCTCCGCTCTACGGCATACACAGCGTGCTATATGACAATATGACACCGTAGTGTGCCCGCCAGGCAATACAAAGTGTGTCATAGGTGGCAGGGAAGCCTCCATAGTATCTATTTCTTTTTCCAGGAATTCGATATCGCTTTCTGCAATTCCCAGATTTTGTAATCTTGGCTGGCCATTTTTAAGCTTTTCCTTTTCCGGGGGAGTAGCAAGAATGGCTCCTACAGTAAAAAGTCGGTCCTGGACTTCAATGAGTACGTTTTTATATAGTTGGTTAATGTCCTGATCACGGATAAGCCCAATATGGGAATTGAGTTCATCAACGGTTCCATAACTTTCTATCCTGATATGGTGTTTTGGGACACGGGTTCCTCCAAAAAGTGCTGTGGTTCCATTGTCACCTGTTTTGGTATATACTTTCATGGTAAAGTGGGTAAGTAACAAAGTGGCTAAGTTACTAAGATTTTATATGGTTGGCAAGAAATCAAAAGGATTCCAAGCTAGCCCTGATGGAAGCCTTGTTGCAAGACGAGGCGTACAGCAGGAATAAGGACCGCTGATAAAGCCTAAGCCTTTCGCTCCTAAAATTATAAATGATCCGGGTTTTGATTATCACTTTCTATTATTCCATCCCTTAGGCGTATGATGCGGTGGGCATATTTGGCAATATCTTCTTCGTGAGTTACGAGGATTACAGTATTTCCTTTTTTATGGATTTCATTAAACAGGTTCATGATTTCGACAGAGGTTTTACTGTCCAGGTTTCCGGTTGGCTCATCCGCAAGAATTATGGATGGTTTGTTTACTAATGCTCTGGCAATGGCAACACGCTGACGCTGACCTCCTGAGAGCTGGTTGGGTTGGTGGTCCATTCTGTCGGAAAGGTTTACCTGTGACAGTACTTCTGTGGCACGTTCTGTCCTTTCTGCTTTTGAATATCCGGCGTAGATCATTGGTAGTGCAACATTGTCTAGGGCTGTTGTCCTTGGCAAAAGGTTGAAGGTTTGGAATACAAATCCGATTTCCTTATTCCGTATTTCGGCTAAGTCATCATCATGCATCGTGCTGACATCTTTTCCATTAAGGATGTAGGTTCCCGATGTTGGCGTGTCCAGACAGCCCAATAGGTTCATCAGAGTTGACTTTCCTGAACCTGAAGGTCCCATAAGGGCTACATATTCTCCTTTATTAATTTGTAAATCGATGCCTTTCAGAACGTGGATTATTTCGGAGCCCAAAAGGAAATCACGTTTTAATTTTTTGATGTTGATTAATGGGTTTGCCATTGGTGTATTGATTTTAGCCTAGGTGCGTAAAAGTAATAAAAGAAAATTAATTTATTGCTTCATGCAACCACTGTCCGAATAAGTATCCTGATTTTACAATATAAACAATGCTGAGTATTAAAATCATACCCCATAAAAACTTTCCTTGTTTTGATTTTAAGAAATTTTGGATTTCCATAAGCCTGAAAATTAACTTTTATTATAAGTAGGCTAAATCACGGATTTGTTACAGTTAACATTAACTCAAAGAATTTAAAAAATATAATTGTATAGTAATTCTGTAAAAGCTTTGAAAAATGCTATAACAGTTTTGGTGATAAGCTGAAGTAATTTTACATCAAACAAATTAAACAACTAAAAAAACTTTGCTATGAAAAAGAATCTATTTATTACAGGTATGTTAACTATGTCTTTTTTGGTATTGACCTCATGTAAAGACGAAAAGCAACAGGCAGCGGAAAAATCGGTAAACAATTATGTAACTTATGTTGACTCTGTATCTTCAGTTCCTGAAGTTGATGCCAAATCGAATTGGGGAGCTATAGATGCCAGTTATCAGGTAAGGGCTACCGAAGCAGAAACTAATTTGGCTGCAGCCAAAGAAAATGAAGCATTAAGAGAAAAATTGGCTAACAGCAAAGCCAAATATGAAGCTTTGAAAGTTAAATATCAGGCCGCATTGGAAGCAGAAGCTAAAGCCAAAAATCCAAATCAGATATTAAGAGATCGTTTTTTTGGCGAAGGTAAAATAGGAGAGGACATGGATTTTTCCTGGGTAAATAAAGATAATATCCTTAAGGTTTATGAAGATTTTTTCCAAGCATATAAAGACAATAAAAAAGATTTTTCACGAGAGGATTATGATGAGGTTAAATTGTTGTATGAAGCTTTAGACAGTCGAAAAAATACAGTGGAAAAACAAGGTCTTACTTCTGAGGATAATTCTAAAATTGCTGCTATCAAATTCAAGTTTGCCCCAATGTTCAAGATAAACCGTATTGGTGCTAAAGCCAGAGAAACCAAAGAAGCAAAAGACGTAAAATAATTAGGTTGATATAAAGATAAAGTTGGTTTTTAATGAAGCTGTGGTGGTCAGGGATGGTCACCACGGCTTTTTTATACCCGTATTACGAAATGTTCTTTAGGCTGTTAATGTCTAAAGAAAACCAGACCCCATTGGAAGGTGTCAATTGTAACGGTAACCTTTGGAAATTCTTTGATTATTTTCAAGACCGATTCAATATCA
>CAMFLD010000476.1 GCA_945957245.1 uncultured Flavobacterium sp.
GTATAAGAGACAGGTATAAGTCTTGTTTCTTTCAGGAGTTGCTTTAAGCACATTTATTTTTTTGATAAAGTTTTCAGGAATGATTTCATTATCCTCTAATGTCTGAAACAAAGAACCTAAATCAATACGGGTATTGTTCCTTGTTCTTGGACTTGTATTTTCCAAAACTTCATTTAAATATTCAATAACGTCTTTCTTAGTGATTGCATTGATGTTTGCAAAACCCTTTGCAAGTAGCCATTTTTCAAAACGTTTTATATTGCTGTTGAAGCTAGGGAAAGAAGTCTTACTCAATACGCTTTGTTTGATTTTGACAGCTGTTGCAAATGCATCAGGGATTGCAATGCCTGTTTCCTTATTTGTAATGGTGGTTTGCAATACAGACTTTTCAGGAGCAATCGATAATGACTTTTCATTATCATCATAAGGACTTAAACCTTCTTCCAATAACTTCTTTAAACTTTTGCGATAGGCATTTAAGACTTCGTAACGTTCCTGCTTGGTTTTGAAATTATTTGCACCGCCATAAATCGGAGTTTGCTTTTCAAGCAAACCTGTTTCAGGATTCCTAAAGGAGAAATACACATACCAACGCTTGGCAAGGTCGTCATTGGCATCATAGATTTTAGGTTCAGAATAATTCTTTTTGGCGGTCACAACGTATGCGTTTCTGTATTCGTTGAGTAAAAATACGTTAAATTTAGGCATAAAAAAAACGATTTAAATTGCTCTAAATCGTTGTTTTCAAAAGAATTGCTTCTTAGTAGCGGGAACAGGACTCGAACCTGTGACCTTCGGGTTATGAGCCCGACGAGCTGCCTACTGCTCTATCCCGCGATGTTTCGAGTGCAAATATACAACGAAAATCGACAAACACAACATTTTTATAAAAAATAAAATCCTTTTTTAATTCAAAGCATAAAAAAAGCTCTGAATTTTCAGAGCTTTAACCTAACAAAATTTAATTCTAAAAACTAAAAACAAGAGTCTATTCGTCTGCAGCAAAAGCTGAGTTTTTGTCGATACTCACTTTTAGGGTAGTTGCTACACCCTGTTCATTCACCATCGTCATATTTAAAGTATCAAGCTTAGATAAGTTTTTGGAAACAAGTCCGTTGAACATATTATAAGAAATATTCATTTCTTTAAGGTTATGTAATTTTTCAAGATCAAAAGGAACCTGTCCATCCATTTTATTTTCAAACAAACTAAGTGTTTCCAATGATGAAAGATTAGAGATTTCCTTGTCCAGTTTTCCTGTAAGTTTATTGCTGTTCAACAATAATACTTTTAATGATTTTAACTGGTAATAAGATGTTGGAATCTGTCCTTCAATTTCGTTATTGAATAAAGAAAGTGTTTCAAGGTTTGTCAGATTTCCAACGGCTACCGGTAGGTTTCCTGTCAGCCTGTTCATGTGCATTTCTATAGATTTTAATTGGGTAGCATTTCCCAATGACTCAGGTAAAGCACCTGATACCTGGTTGAAAGCAACGTTCAGTTTGGTAAGGTTTTTAAGGTTTCCTATAGTAGCAGGCAAAGCACCTGTAATATTGTTTCTAAAAAGATTCAATACCTGTAGTGAAGTTAAATCTCCTATTTCCTTTGGCAATTCGCCTGTAAGGTTATTGTTTACAAGCTTAATTGAAATTACTTTGTCGTTCTGGATTTCCACACCATACCAAGTTGTTGGCGATGCTTTTAAATCCCATTTGTTAGTCCATTGTGAACCTTTGGTCGCTTTGTTTAATTTTATCAAAGCATTTTTTTCTGTAGCAGAAATTTCAGCGAAAGAAGATACTGAAACTAATATTATTGTTACGTAGGTAAAAATTGTCTTCATATCATTTAGGGTTTGAGGTTATGACAATTCAAAACTACGGATGTAATCGTTTAAAAACAAAAATAATCGACGAAATGCATTTTTTATGATTTTTTATATAAATTTATCTTACAAAAATTTATTTTTGTTCTTATTAAATCCCTAAATTTGCCGAAAAAAAGTTATTTAACTTTTATTTTTTACATTTGATATACTAACCATTAAAAAGAAACATTATGGAGTTTAAATTTAACATTTTTGCTGTCGTGGCAGCCACATTTGTGACATTAATTATTGGATTCATATGGTACAGCCCAAAAGTATTTGGAACCATCTGGATGAAAGAAACCGGAATTACTGAAGAAAAAGCCAAACAGTCTAATATGATTAAGATTTTTGGTTTGACAATTATTTATTCTTTTATGCTTGCCTTTATTATGTCTGCCTTAACTATTCATCAGATGGGAGCAATAGGCATGATTGGCGGACCTGATTTTATTCCAACAGCCAAGCCTTCTTTTAATGCTTTTATGACCGATTACGGAACAGCTTTCCGCACATACAAACATGGTGCATTACATGGATTTATGTCCGGACTATTTCTTGCTCTTCCAATTACAGCAATCAATGGGCTTTTTGAACAAAAATCCTGGAAATATATTGCTGTCAATGCCGGTTATTGGATCGTTTGTATGACTATTATGGGGGCAGTTGTATGCCGTTGGGTATAGTTTAACATTTAATTATA
>CAMFLD010000477.1 GCA_945957245.1 uncultured Flavobacterium sp.
ACTATACAAATGACGCAGAGCAAGTTTCCTAAAGTAAAACTATACTTTACTTCAGAATTCGATTAAATAACTGTAATTTGTCGAGTAAATTTTTTAGTTTTAAAAATGATTCCTATATTTACCCGCTATAATATAGTATTTATGAGAAAACTATTCAAATTTTACTTATTAACCTTTATCCTATTTTCAGATTTTGTAGCTTTTGCTCAGCCGGGTGATGATGATGGTAGTGGAGGTCTTGAAGGTGGTGATCCGCAACCGGCGCCTATTAACAGCAAATTAATATTGTTGGGAATAACCGGAGTGATGTTCGTAATATATACTTTCAGAAAAGATAGAAAACCAGCTTAATCAGCTTGTTTTTTTGTAAATAAAAATCCCCACTAAGTAGTGGGGATTTTTATTTATCCTTATTTTATTACTTTCTTCGTCACCACCACTCCGTCATCCGAAGTAATTCTGATTAATAGCGCTTGGTTTGCCAAACCTGCTCCTATTGAAGTCTGATTAGAATTAATAGCATCTTTTTCTATTAACAGTCTGCCTCTCAAATCAAAAACTTTTACTGAAGCCATGGTAAAATTTCCGGTGTTAATGATAAACTCGCCGTTCTGATTATAAACCACTGCTGTATCGGCAGTAAAAACTGGAGTTGACAATTGCGGTTGATAAATAATCTCAAAACGATTCGTAAAGACACCTGCATCTGAAGCAAATGTGTAAGCACCAGATTGTAAGTTATTTACAGTAGAGTTCAAATTATCCTTCAAATAAATTGCCTGAGCACCTCCTGCAAAAAACCCGTCAACGTGGTCAATTGCTATTGTATAATTACCAGCTGTTCCTACTTTGTAACTTAGCGGAATTACATCAGAAGAATCAAAAGGCAATGATTTACCCTGAATAGCATATTCATCATTATCCAATATAGAAGTCAATAAAACACTACCTGTATTAATGTTTCTACCATCATAAATATCAACTCCGTTAGTAGCATTGGTTATATAACCAGCCGCCATTTGAGAAAACGATCCTGAAGAATCAGTCAGGTTTAGCCAAAATCTGTTGTATTCAACAGCATCATTACTTGCATTAGGATTAGTTCGGAAAAATTGGTTGCCATTATCTGTAGAACGTTGCCCGTTTTTGAAATTAAGCGTCGTTGCATTTCCAGAAGCCTCTACAAAAAATCCCTGACCCGTTCTAATAATTCCGTTCGGATTAAATACCTGCGCTTCATTATTCGAAACAAAGGTTCCTCCTGCCCAGGAACAATAAGCATTATTCAAAGAATTGTTGTTAGTCTCCCTCCAGAAATATAAAGTTCCCGTAATATTAGCGCTATTATCAGCAACAAATTGGGTTATATTAATTGGAGATGGATATGGATTTCCAACCAAATTAAACCTTTGTCCCGGCCCACCATTATTCATTGTAAAGGTTATATCACCGTTATTAGGAACTCCTGTAAAGCTTCCGTTCCAAACAGTAGCGGTAGTCGGGTGATCCCAAGGCATACGAATTAAATAGCCTTTGGCAGTAGCAAACTGAACATTATTACTGTCAGTACCATTCACACCATTCGGATTTAAACCTGTCAGATTAAATCCAACATCAGGATTATTATACAGATTTGTTAAAGTCCTGTATACATAAAAACGGTTTCCAAATGTAGAAGGCGAGAAAGCATACAATCCCTGTCCGGTTACCGGAGAAGACCATAAAGTATAATCTAAACGCTTCAATGCTGACGAGTTACGTTTTACCACAATATTTCCCGTATTGCTATAGCTAATACCCGTTGGAATAGTCTGCAACAGATTAGCATTATTATTTAAGGTAAATGAACTTCCGGCTTGTACTGCTATAGCTCCTGTCAACACAACATCAACTCCCGATTGAATATTTACAACCGAACCATTTTTCAACGTAAGCGAACAAGCGGTAAAATCAGTTCCCACAGTTAGATTAGTACCATCAAAAATTACTGATTTCCCAGCTGTAGGTGAACCATTAGACCAAATTCCGCCATTCACGGATGTTGTTAAATCAAGCGAAACTGTCGCTGTACCGCTATTGCCTGTTCCAATACAACCGTAAGCGTCAGTAACTGAGGTAATAGTATAACTTGTTGTAGTTGTCGGCGCCACCGGTATATTAGCTCCACTTACATAAGATGAAACTGTACCTCCGCTATAAACCAATGTATAAGGTGAAGTTCCGCCTGTTATAGCAACTTGCAGATTTGTAGTAGATCCAAGACAGATTGCTGCTGTTCCTGAAATAACAGCTGCTGTAGCTGCTGCTCTAACCGTAATGGTTCCGGTAGCATTAGTACTGCTACAGCCACCTGTAAGCGGAATTGAATAATTAAATGTCCCCGAAGCCGTTGGTGTACCGCTGATAGTAATCGTATTTGAAGCCCATGAGGCAGTAACACCTGCAGGTAATCCTGTCGCTGTTCCTATCCCTGTAGCTCCGGTAGTAGTATGAGTAATAGCTGTTAAAGCGGTATTAATACATAAAGTAGGTGTCGAAGATGCAGCTCCAACAGTATTATTAGC
>CAMFLD010000478.1 GCA_945957245.1 uncultured Flavobacterium sp.
TAATTCTTGTGCTTCCTGATAAAACTCTTCTCGTTTTGAAAGTAAATCAATGACAATATTTGTGTCAACTAAAAGTTTTTCCATTATGAGTATTTTTCAGAAAGATAATCTTTATAACCTTTTTTGTCGTCGTAGTTTCCGCTTGGAATTACTCCGGTTAAACTTTCTACTAGCGGACTGACGTTTGATTTTTTCTCAGACCTTTTGGTTAGAGAATCAAGATAGTTTTCGACAAGTTTAGAAAGGCTGACATGATTATTTTTCGCATAGCTTTTGGCTTGGTCGATTACACCTTTGTCGAGATTTAATGTGAGTTTAGTATTCATAGTAAATTTATTTACGTACAAAAATAATAATTTATTACGTAAAGTATTAATTTCTACGATTTTTTCGGCGCTTACTACTAACGTGCGTAGCTTGAAACAGTAACGAAGCCAGCGAACAGAGTGTTTTAACTTCATTCTGTCCGCCTAACTTTGTCAGGCTCGAATCTGTTAAAGATAAAAATTCTTGCGAAACGCAAACGTGAATTTAGCACAAAATTCGCTATTGCGAAAAACCGCTGTCAGTATCTGTTTTATTTTCCTGATGGATCAAAGCCGTACATAAAATTATTCAGTAACCCGTTTGAACTTTCAAGCCCGACAATGTCCATGAGCTCTTCAAAGTAAGAACAAATTCGTTCTCTGTCTTCAGTATCAATATCTAAATAAATAGGTTCAAACCTTTCAAGCCCTTTTTTGATTGCGTTTTGATAATCCTTATCTGAAGCGTTCCCACTTCTCGCAACATTTTCAAAGTCTTTGGCTGCCAAATTAATTTTTTCTGTAAAGATTGGCTTCAACTTTTCATTGCCAATTCCGGGATAATGTAATTTCTCATCTTTTATAAATTTTTCTTTGGCTTTGAATTTTTCAAACATTTCCATTGCGTTTATGGGTGTTTTAATTTGACCTTGTCCACAAGCTGTAAACAAGAGTAGCATTACTCCTAAAAATATTTTTATTGTCTTTTTCATGCTGATTTGCAACTACAGCTTTATTTCAAGACTGGCATTAACAAATATATCAAAAACTTTGAAAGATAAAACCCAGCAATAGCTGTATAAAACTTGTGTTAGCGGAAGCGAGCAGGTTAAGAATACCCCAACAAACTATTGCACCAAACTGCTGTCAGTGTCGGTTTTTTCTATTTTTTTCAGTCTTAGCAAACTTAATATCAATTGGCGGGCAATCTGGTTTTGGTTTCTGAATATAAACTAAGCTATCTTTTTTTAAATAAAATCTCTCTTTTTTAAAAATAATAAATTCTTCGCCGGTTTCAGCCGTACAATTTGGAATGGTGGTTGGGATTTTTTTGTTTTAATAACTTCCGGGTTTTATACATTCTGCAAACGGAAACATATTGTAACATGTGTCACTAGCAACACTATTTAATTCAATTGTATCTCCAATCACATTCCATTTTCCTTTAGAAAGACATCGCCACTGACAACCTGCAGCCTGATAGCTAAAAGTAAAATTTGAGTTTATTTTGAAAGTAGCATGTCCGGGGATTATATATTCTGTGTCGTGCCATGTTCTAACGAATCTTTCGTCAGCTTTTTTTTCACATGATTGAAATGCAAATATGAAGAAAAGAAATA
This sequence comes from uncultured Flavobacterium sp., assembly GCA_945957245.1. GTDB lineage: Bacteria > Bacteroidota > Bacteroidia > Flavobacteriales > Flavobacteriaceae > Flavobacterium. The sequence continues at coordinate 1,646 of CAMFLD010000478.1, forward strand.
TGTAGCGTGGCAATTTCATGAGTAAGTGTTTAAAATGGCTTTCTAACGTTCCGCCGATTTGTACCATTTGAGGTACCAGCGGACTTATTAAGTTCAGTTAAAGATAGAGTTTTTTCGTGAAGAAAAAATGTCAAGTTGACTCAACTTCCCAGCTATGGCATGAAAAGGTTGTTGTTCACCTTTTTATTTTCGAACTTCTGGCGATATCATTACAAAATCATACTTTTCAATTGTTTGGTATGTTTCTAATGATAATGTCTTGTCATATTTTATTTTGTAGCGTAGTGGTCTTAAATCCAAAACAATCCACTTTTCTTTATCGTATAATTTTAAAAATTCGGCTGGATATTCTTTTCTTGGGTTATCTATTTCGTCTACAATTTTTCCATCTTCTTCTGAATATCTTGGGATTAGAAATACATTAGCAAATTTTGAATTGGTCCTCTGTGATAATTCAAAAAGGGAATTGCCCATATCGTATTGCTGACTTTCAAGATTTATGCCTTTTGAAAGGTGGTTCGCTCCCATTTTTAAAAATACCTTTTCTTTTTGCGATTTTAATTTGTCAAAATAATTGTAGAAGTTTTTCTTCATCAAAATGGCTCTTATGTTATTGCCCTTGTACGTATAGGCATAAGAATAAATCTCAACCGATTTTTTTATATCATCTAAGGTATTTTTAATTTCTTGTTGTTTAATTACATTTTTTAAACTGTCCAATAATGCATCTTTTGGAGCCCACCATTTTGCTTTTAAACTATCTACAACCGTTTGATATTTTTTCTGATTTTTTTTGTTAAGGGACTTGTAAGCTTTATCGATGCAATATTTAAAGCCCATTTGCCATTCTTGGTCAATGCCCCAAATTTGATAATTCAATTTGTTTGCAGTAATAATCATTTCAGCGTCT
>CAMFLD010000479.1 GCA_945957245.1 uncultured Flavobacterium sp.
GATCAGCCTCGGTCTCGTGGGCTCGGAGATGTGTATAAGAGACAGGAACCAGGCGGAATACTACCTACAAGATTTAAAGTATAAGTTGATGTTCCTCCAATATTTCCATATCTTATAATACTGTACCCCGATAAATTAACAGTAGAAGCAGTGCCATTATATATTTCAATAACGCCACCGCTACCGGCTTCAGCATCATAAATTTCGGAAATATACAAATCAGTGGCATAAGTTGGGTTTACTGTAGTTTGTATGGATGTAAATGGGGTAGAAGTAAATGCATCGCATCCATTCGTAGTAATGCTTAAATTTCCGGTTGTACTTCCTGCCGGTACATAAGCCTTTATAAGATTGTCGGAAACAACAGTAAAGCTGCTTGCCGGAATACCGTTAAAATTTACTGAAGATGTTCCACTTCCTGACTGAAAGCCACTTCCATTAATTGTTATCAAGGTATTTTGTGGTCCCGAAGTAGGATAAAAAGAGGTAATTGTACTTCCGGTACAGGTAGAAGTTACACTGCCGTTCAATACAAAATCATCAAGCCTCCAAGTACCATTTCCTGTTTGTCCGCTCAAAGAAATAACTACTGTAACGGTGCCCGTCAATCCCGAGATTGTTGAACTAACATTGGTTGTCCCAATCGCAGCGCCTGTTGTGCCTGTAGTACCACTGCCAACAGGTATTCCATTGATACTCATATTCCAGTTTTGAGGACCTAAAGCACTTCGTTGTGACCATAAATCAAATGAAGTAATGTTTACCTGATAATTAGTAGCAACATTAAAAGTCAGTGTTATTGTAGCTGCGGCAGCAGTTGTTATACGAATGGCTTCACCGCTGGCTCCTGCTGCACTTGTCCAGGTTCCGATGCTATTGGTCCATGAAGAATTTGATAAATTAGGTGCAAATACTACCGGTGCAGCTGTGTAAGGGTGACTTGTAATGGCTGTAGTACCAAAATTATGGGTATATATTTGTGCATTTATAATGTTATTAATCAATAAAAACCAAAGGCAATAGAAATAATTTTTATTTATAAAAACAGTAAAGTTACCATGCATAATAAAAAAGTTAGTGGGTTTCTTTTTCAATGCAAAATTACCGATAACAACAGCCTTAAATTTTTATTGTCATTTATTAAATTATTAATAAACAGTTATTTGAATTTAAATTTAATGTTATGTCGCCTTTTATTTAGTTCTGTCTTAGAATATAAATCCAACCTGTAACTTTTTCATTATTACTTTTTTGAATAACATAAAAATAAGTACCATCGGGTAGTTCATTACCCTGATATGACAATCCACCCCATTCCCGAGAGTAGTTTTTACGATTATAAACTTCTGTTCCGTAACGATTGAAAATTGTTAATTCAGCAACTCCCATTCCTGATAAATCAAATACATCGTTATTTCCGTCACCATTTGGCGTAATGCCTTTTTGAATTTTACAAAAAATACCATCAACGATTTTGGACACCGCTTTAGCGCAACCTCCATCACGTATTACTGTTAGTTCAAAGCTTAGCGGGAACTGAGGATTTTCAACAGAGGATAATAATTGAGAAACATTCAGTATGCTGGTTGTTGAAACAATATGTCCCTGTTGATCTCTCCATTCAAAGACATCGTTTGATTCAAAGTTTCCTGAGGATGGCATTCCTTCAAGTGTGTATTCACCATTTATACATTCTTCATCGATCGTGAAAGTAATATCAGAAACAATAACTGAAACAATAGCATTTTCTGCACACTGCCCTGAATTAGGAGTAAAAATATAATTCCCGCTCGTAGTATTACTTACAGTAGAAGGCTGCCATACTCCGATAATTCCGTTAGGTGAAGTGGTGTTTAGCACAGGAGCGGAGCTTCCGTTACAGATGGTTAAAGGTGTTGTAAAATTCGGAGTGATGCTGTTGGTCACCTCTACATGCAAAGTAAAACTGGTGGCACACTGCCCTGAATTAGGAGTGAAAATATAATTCCCACTCGTTGTATTGCTCACAGTGGAAGGCTGCCAGGCTCCGATGATTCCATTGGGAGAAGTATTGTTAAGTACAGGAGCCGAGCTTCCGTTACAGATGGTTAAAGGTGTTGTGAAATTTGGAGTGATGCTGTTGGTCACATCCACATGCAAAGTAAAACTGCTGGCACACTGCCCTGAATTGGGAGTGAAAACATAATTCCCACTCGTTGTATTGCTCACAGTTGAAGGCTGCCAGGCTCCTATGATTCCATTAGGTGAAGTATTGTTAAGTACAGGAGCGGAGCTTCCGTTGCAGATGGTTAAAGGTGTTGTGAAATTCGGAGTGATGCTGTTGGTCACATCCACATGCAAAGTAAAACTGGTGGCACACTGCCCTGAATTGGGAGTAAAAATATAATTCCCGCTCGTAGTATTACTTACTGTTGAAGGCTGCCAGGCTCCGATGATTCCGTTAGGTGAAGTGGTGTTAAGTACAGGAGCCGAGCTTCCGTTGCAAATGGTTATTGGTGTTGTGAAATTCGGAGTGATGCTGTTGGTCACATCCACATGCAAAGTAAAAC
>CAMFLD010000480.1 GCA_945957245.1 uncultured Flavobacterium sp.
ACGTTACATTACCAACAGGTTCCTTCCGGACAAAGCCATCGATTTAATTGACGAAGCAGCATCAAAACTGCGTATGGAAATCAATTCAAAACCCGAAGAACTCGATGTTTTAGACCGTAAGATAATGCAGCTCGAAATTGAGATTGAAGCCATCAAACGGGAAAATGACGAAAGCAAAATGAAAATCCTGATGCTGGATTTGGCGAACCTCAAAGAAGAAAGAAATGAGATTTACACCAAATGGAAATCAGAAAAAGATGTAGTAGACAACATCCAATTGGTGAAACAGGAAATAGAAGACTTTAAATACGAAGCCGAAAGAGCCGAACGTGATGGCGACTACGGAAAAGTAGCCGAAATCCGCTACGGAAAAATCAAGGAAGCTCAGGAAAGATTGGATAAATTCCAAGCCGAATTACAGGAATATCAGGCTGGAACTTCACTTATTAAAGAAGAAGTTACCCGTGAAGATATTGCCGAAGTAGTAGCCAAATGGACCGGAGTTCCGGTAATGAAAATGCTGCAGGGAGAAAGAGAAAAACTGCTTAGGCTTGAAGACGAACTTCACCACCGTGTAGTCGGTCAGCAGGAAGCCATTGAAGCCATCAGCGATGCCGTGAGAAGAAGCCGTGCCGGTTTACAGGATATGAAAAAACCTATTGGAAGCTTCCTATTTCTCGGAACAACCGGTGTAGGTAAAACCGAGTTGGCTAAAGCATTAGCAGAATACCTGTTTGACGACGAAAACGCCATGACCCGTATCGATATGAGTGAATATCAGGAACGTCACAGCGTTAGCCGCCTTGTTGGAGCGCCTCCGGGATATGTAGGATATGATGAAGGAGGACAGCTTACCGAAGCCGTTCGAAGAAAACCATATTCAGTGATTTTGCTGGACGAAATTGAAAAAGCACACCCGGATACCTTCAACATTCTGTTACAGGTATTAGATGAAGGTCGATTAACCGATAATAAAGGACGTGTAGCCGATTTCAAAAATACCATCATCATCATGACTTCCAATATGGGAAGCTCCATCATACAGGACAAATTTGAAAACCTGAAAGGAGACATCGAAACAGCAATGGAAGCAGCCAAAACCGAAGTATTGGGCTTGTTGAAACAAACGGTAAGGCCGGAGTTCATCAACCGTATTGACGAAATCGTAATGTTTACACCATTAAGTAATGAAAACATTACTGAAATAGTGGGGCTCCAACTGAAAAGCGTTATCAAAATGCTGGCTAAACAAAACATCACTTTAGATGCAACACCAGAGGCCATTCAGTATCTCGCTCAAAAAGGTTACGATCCGCAGTTTGGTGCACGACCTGTAAAAAGAGTAATCCAGCGTGAAGTGCTCAACCAGCTTTCTAAAGAAATTCTGGCAGGCAAAATCACCACCGACAGCATCATCCTGCTCGACAGCTTTGACGGACAACTGGTTTTCAGAAACCAAACCGAATTGGTCAACGATACAAAATAAGGAGTAGTTTTTAGAATAGTTTTATTTGGTTTAAAACCCTGATAGTACAATTACTATCGGGGTTTTAGTTTTTAGGAGCACCACTATCGCTTTCTTAACAACAATCGTCCCGCTATCCGCTTTACTTCGGTGCCGCTCCTATCGGGGCTGGAATTCACGTTCTTTATCTTTCCGACCAAATTCTTTAAACCCAAAGGTGGTTTCTGCTTTCTAATTTCTATTTTTACATAACAAAAAACAAAAAAACATGTTGCAGAAACTCAAACATCATAAAAAAATCCTCGGCTATGCCTTGACAATGGCTGTATTGATGTTACTGCTCCGCTGGTTCGAATTCAGGTTCCTGATATTGGAAAACCAATACGAAATATACATAGGCCTCATTGCCCTGTTCTTTCTGCTTTTCGGTATCTGGATGGCCAATAAGATTATAACGCCCAAAGAAAAAACCATCATTATAGAAAAAGAAGTAAAAGTTCCGTCAAACGAAAGTTTTATTCTAAATGAAACCGAATTAATAAAACGTAAAATCAGCAAACGGGAACTGGAAGTATTAACACTCATGGCCGAAGGTTTAAGCAATAACGAAATAGCCGAACGCTTATTTGTTTCGCTGAATACCATAAAAACACACAGCGCCAAACTCTTTGAAAAACTAGAAGTCAAGCGAAGAACACAAGCCATAGAAACCGCCAAAAAATTACAGCTCCTGCCTCCTACTTTAGGATGATTTGGCAAAAATCACCCTAAAGGATGAACCTTTTTAAAAGCCAATTATTCAACTTTGCGACATAATTTAAAACCAAAAACAATGAAAAAACTTGTACTTACTTACGGACTGATTGCGGGAGCAATTGTTACGCTTTTCATGGCTTATGGCGTATATGCCTACGACCAAAATCCCAACTTTGATTATGGCATGTACCTCGGCTACGCCGGAATGCTCGTGGCCTTTTCCTTTGTATTCATCGGAGTTAAAAAATACCGGGACAATCATAAAAATCTGTCTCTTATACACATCTCCGAGCCCACGAGACCGAGGCTGATCTCG
>CAMFLD010000481.1 GCA_945957245.1 uncultured Flavobacterium sp.
AAGCAGCACAACGCCATCCTGATCCATTCGCTTGATATTCTTTTGCGGAAAAAGTTCAGCCAGTTCCATTTCAATCTGTTCCGTTCCGAATCCTTTTGTTTCCAAATCAATACTGGAACAAACATGACAATTCGTGGGTTTGGCTATTGAATGTCCGCAGTAATGACAACGCAGCTGGTTCTTATATTTATGATAGGTCAGGCTCACGTCACATTGAGGGCATTGCGGCACATGACCGCAACTCATGCATTCCAGCACAGGCGAAAACCCACGGCGGTTCTGAAAAAGTATTACCTGTTCACCATTGGCAAAAGCTTCGGTTATCTGTTCTATTAATGCAACGCTAAAATGACCTTTCATCTTTTTCCTGAAATAACTGTCTTTCAAATCAACCAATTGAATTTCAGGCATCTGAACTTTACCAAAACGCTCACTTAAAGTTACCAGCCCAAATTTACCCGAAGTTGCATTATAATAGGTTTCAATGCTTGGCGTAGCGGAACCTAACAATACTTTCGCCCGATGTGCATTAGCCAGAACAATAGCGGCATCACGGGCATGATATCTTGGCGCCGGATCCTGCTGCTTGAAGGTTTGCTCATGCTCTTCATCAACAATAATCAATCCCAAATCGAAAAAAGGCAAAAACAAAGCCGAACGGGCTCCAATTACAATCTTTGCCGATTCCGAATTGCTATTAACATTATTCCACACTTCCACACGCTCATTGTTACTGTATTTCGAATGAAAAACGGCAACTTTATTACCAAAATGAGCTGTAAGCCTTGAAACTAATTGCGTGGTAAGGGCAATTTCCGGGAGCAGGTACAAAACCTGTTTGCCTTCAGCCAGATAATCTTCAATCAGTTTGGTATAAATTTCGGTTTTCCCACTTGATGTTACACCATGCAGTAACGTAACTTCTTTTTGACTGAACGATTCTTTTATTTCGGTTAATGCTAATTGTTGTGCATCACTCAAAGCCAGATTATTGTCGGTTTTATTTTTACCAAAATTGACACGGTCTTCCTGAATAAAATATTCTTCAAAAATCCCTTTATCAACCAGTGATTTGACAATAGCTGTTGAACTTTGTGCTGTTTCTGTCAGCTGTTTTGAGGAAATTGGTTTTTTTTCTACAGCCTGCAACTGGAAATATTGTAAAACCAGATTTTTTCTTTTCTCTGATTTTAAACTATCTAAAAGAGCTATCAGATTTTCTTCCTTATCATACTGCTGATGAAGTCGGATGTAACGAACCAATTTAGGTTTATATTCTTCCTGTAATTCTTCCTGAAGCGCAATTATATTTTTGCCAAGCAACTTCTGAATCACAGGCAAAACCGTTTTCTTATTTAGTATTTCAACAATATTTTCAATCCTTAATGAGGATTGATGTTGCAATGCTTCATAAATCAGGAATTCGTCATCAGAAAGCAAACTTTCATCAACTGGTGTTTTACTATTCTGTGAAATCAGGGTCTCACTTTCCAATAACAAGGCTGACGGTAGCGCTCCACGATACACATCACCTATGTTGCACATATAATAGGAGGCAATCCAAAACCAGTGATCAATCTGAAACTCATTTACAATAGGCTTTTCATCGAGTATCTGATGAATTTCTTTGGCCTCGTAAAGTGTTGGTGGTGTTTGGTGCAAATCGATGGCAAGTGCGGTGTAGATTTTGCTTTTACCAAAAGGAACTGCAATGCGCATTCCTTTTTTTATATATAAATATTCAGCTTCCAAAACCCTGTAAGTAAAGGTTTTAGGTAATGATAACGGAACAATAACTTCAATGAAATAATTCATTATTTAAGGCTGTTATATTCTAATCCAGGTTTGGGATCTGCCAAAAAGCGGAATACCGATATAGCCTCTGACAATGAGTTTATCTTTACCTTCAAGCGAAATTTTACAATGGTACCATTTACCAATTTTGGGGTCTAAAACCTTACCTCCATTATAAATATCGCCGTCTTTTTTCAAGCCTTTGATAATATTCATTCCCATAACCGGTTTGTCTTTTTCCTCACCATCGCATTTATCGCATTTGATGTGCTTTTTAGCTTCTTCAAAAATCTCAATCACCCTACCGTAAACCTTACCTTTAAACTCGTAAATCTCAACAATTCCTTTTTCTTTTCCATTGATATCATCAATAGTCTTCCATCTTCCGAAAATAGTCTGAGCCAAACTCATCTGAAAAAATAAAAGCAAAAAAAGTAACGTTGTTATTCTCATACGGATTCCAGTTCTTTTTGTTTTTCTCTTTTTATATGCTGTATGGATGCATTTAAATCAAAACCTAAAAGCAATATCATGCAGTTAATCCAAATATAAAACATTACTACTAATAATGTTCCGATGGAACCATAAAGTTCGTTGTATTTCGAAAACTTAACTACCCAAATACCAAAGAAATAGGATGAAATAATAATTAAAACAGTTGTAAATACCGAGCCTATTGAAATAAATGGCCTTTTTTTATCGTGACGGATACCAAACTTAAACAGGAACGAGGTCGATACTA
>CAMFLD010000482.1 GCA_945957245.1 uncultured Flavobacterium sp.
ACAGGGCAGTAAACAGCAGAAATCCGCCGAAGAGATAAGTCATCCAACTGAACTTGTTGATAAGGATGACTCCAAAGAAAATCATCAATCCCCTAAAAATAATGGCGCCCAGTATGCCCCAAAATAAAATCCGGTGCTGGTATTTCTGAGCAATCTTGAATGAGGAAAAGATTACGGCAATTATAAAAATATTGTCGATACTCAATGATAATTCAATCAGGTAACCGGTAATGTACTTCATAGTAGCCATCGAAGGCTTAATACCGGTTGGATTGGCAACATACTGATGACTGTAAAGCCAATTTACAATTCCTGAAAAGCCAAAAGAAAGCGTAACCCACACGGCAGTCCAGATTCCTGCTTCTTTAGTACTTATGATATGAGGTTTTTTATTAAAAATACCCAGATCAAGTGCAAGGAAAATAAAAATAGTGGTTAAAAAAAGAATCCAGACAAACATAGTAGTTTTTTGATATTACAAATATAAAGGATTGAAAAGTCAGAGTAGAAGATTTTAACTAATTAATAATTTTATGTCTTAAAATAAAATATTTTCATTTTACCCCTATAAAAAATAGGGTCTAAATATTTTTTGATGAAAATATTATTATATTTGCATCAAATTAATAGGGTTAAACCAAAAAAAATAAAAATTTATGTCAACTTTACGTTTCGAAGCATTAAAAGCTGCAGCAGGAAGAAAACCTGTAAAATTTGAAGAAGCCGGAAAGAAATCAGATCTTTTTGGGTCAAATGTGTTTAATGACAAAGCAATGAAGCAATACCTTACTTCGGATGCTTACAAAGGTGTTAAAGATGCTGTCCAGCATGGAACAAAAATTGACAGAAAGCTGGCTGATTATATTGCAATGGGGATGAAAGAATGGGCTTTGTCGAAAGGAGTTACCCATTATACCCACTGGTTCCAGCCATTAACCGGAACTACTGCCGAAAAACACGATGCTTTCTTTGAAACTTCTTATGATGGTTCTGAAGTAGTAGAGAAATTTGGAGGAGGGCAATTAGTACAACAAGAACCGGATGCTTCCTCATTCCCGAACGGAGGAATCAGAAATACATTTGAAGCCCGTGGTTATACTGCCTGGGATCCAACATCTCCGGCTTTCATATTTGGAACGACACTTTGTATACCTACAGTTTTTATTTCATATACAGGGGAAGCACTGGATTACAAAACGCCATTGCTGAGAGCTTTAAATGCTGTAGATGAAGCCGCAACAGAAGTTTGTAAATACTTTGATAAAAATGTAAAAAAGGTAACTGCTACTTTAGGGTGGGAGCAGGAGTATTTCCTTGTTGATGCAGCATTGGCTAATTCACGTCCCGACTTAATTATGACAGGTAGAACTTTACTTGGACACACTTCTGCTAAAGGACAACAATTGGATGACCATTACTTTGGTTCTATCCCTTCACGTGCTCTTAACTTCATGCGTGAATTGGAGGAAGAATGTATGTTGCTTGGAATTCCGGTTAAAACACGTCACAATGAGGTAGCACCGAACCAGTTTGAGTTGGCTCCAATCTTTGAAGAAACCAACTTAGCCGTGGACCATAATTCATTGCTAATGGATGTAATGTCTAAAGTGGCTGAGCGTCATGATTTCAGAGTATTATTTCACGAGAAACCATTCCAGGGTGTAAACGGTTCCGGAAAGCACAATAACTGGTCTATGGCAACCGATACCGGAGTGAATTTATTATCTCCTGGTAAAACACCTATGAGCAACTTACAATTCTTGTCTTTCTTTATCAATACCATCAAAGCGGTTCAGGAATATGAAGAATTGCTAAGAGCTTCCATCGCTACGGCAAGTAATGACCACAGGTTAGGGGCTAACGAAGCACCACCGGCAATCATTTCAGTTTTCATTGGACAGCAATTGACTAAAGTAATGGCCGAATTGGAAGGAGTAACCAAAGGCAAATTATCGCCTGAAGAAAAAACCGATTTGAAACTCAATGTAGTTGGAAAAATCCCGGAAGTAATTTTGGATAATACCGATAGAAACAGAACTTCACCATTTGCTTTTACAGGAAACAAATTTGAGTTCCGTGCTGTAGGTTCATCGGCGAACTGTGCCAATGCTATGACGACTCTAAATTCTATCGTAGCAAAACAATTGAAGGATTTCAAAAACGAAGTAGATGCTTTAATTGATAAAAAAGGATTGAAAAAAGATGAAGCTATCTTCAATGTATTGAGAGAGTACATCAAGCAAACTAAGAGCATTCTTTTTGAAGGAGACGGATACAGTGACGCTTGGGAAAAAGAAGCAAAAAAACGTGGTTTGAGCAATCATAAAACTACTCCTGCTGCTTTGAAAGCTAAGGTTTCTAAAAAAGCTTTGGATCTTTTCAGTGATTTGAACGTTATGAATCACGTAGAGGTGGAAGCACGTTACGAAATCGAATTGGAAGAATACACTAAGAAAATCCAGATTGAAGGAAGAGTACTTGGTGATATTGCCCGAAACCATGTGATTCCAACAGCCATCCGTTATCAAAATACTC
>CAMFLD010000483.1 GCA_945957245.1 uncultured Flavobacterium sp.
ATTTATCGAAGTTGCTGAAGGTGTTGAAGGTTTAATCCACGTTTCTGAAATGTCTTGGTCTACGCACTTGCGTTCTGCTCAGGATTTCGTAAAAGTGGGTGATACTGTTGAAGCCGTTATCTTGACTCTTGACAGAGATGACAGAAAAATGTCTTTAGGTATCAAACAATTGACTCAAGATCCATGGACTGACATCACTTCTAAATATCCAGTTGGTTCTAAACACACCGGTATTGTTAGAAACTTTACTAACTTCGGAATCTTCGTTGAATTAGAAGAAGGAATCGATGGTTTAGTTTACATCTCTGATTTGTCTTGGACTAAGAAAATTAAACACCCATCTGAATTTGTTAACGTAGGGGACAAATTAGACGTAGTAGTATTAGAGTTAGATGTTGAAGGACGTAAATTATCTTTAGGTCACAAACAAACTACTGAAAACCCTTGGGACAAACATGAAGAAGCTTTCGCTGTGGGAACTATCCATAACGGAACTATCGCTGAGATTGTTGACAAAGGTGCTACTGTAGATTTCGGAGATGATGTAGTTGCGTTTATCCCAACACGTCACTTAGAGAAAGAAGACGGTAAGAAATTGAAAAAAGGTGAAACTGCTGACTTCAAAGTTATTGAGTTCAACAAAGAATTCAAAAGAGTAGTAGCTTCTCACACTGCTATTTTCAGAGAAGAAGAGGAGAAAAATGTTAAAGCTGCTGCTGAAACTGTAGCTACTTCAACTAATGCTCCGGCTCCAACACTAGGAGATAACAATGATATCCTTGCCGGATTGAAAGCTAAAATGGAGAAAACAGAGAAAAAGAAATAATTCCCTGTTCCTTTAAATAGAAAAGCCCCCGCATAGCGGGGGCTTTTTTTATATTCGTTTTTTTATGACGCAACCTTTTCAATAAACGATTATCTTTATGAAAACCAATCCAAATGAAAAAAAATTACTTTCTCCTAATCTTTATTCTTTTCATTAGTTTCAGCCACGCCCAGATTGTAAATATTACGGATGCCAATTTTAAGGCAAAGCTACTGGCAGCGGATACGACCAATGCAATTGCCAAAGACTTATCGGGAAATTATTTTAAGATTGACGCTAATAATAATAGTGAAATTGAAATCAGCGAAGCCAGTCAGGTAAGTTATCTGGATATTTCCGGATCGGGTATCAGTTCATTGGACGGTATCTTAAATTTTACGGCCTTAATGGAACTGGAATGTTCCGGTAATGATTTAATATCGCTAAATATTTCAGCACTAACGTCGCTTAGGAGGTTGATATGCGATTACAATCAGATTACTACTTTGGACGTTTCTTCGTTTTTAAACCTTCAATTTCTTTCTTGCAGTAGTAATTTGTTGACCTCAATGAATATAAGTGGACTCGCAAATCTTGAATATTGCAATAGTAGTGAGAATCCGATTACTACGATATCATTTAATAATAATAACAACTTAAAAAAATTATATTGCTCTTACTGTAACCTGACAACATTGGATGTGTCTTCCCTAACTAGTTTAGAAAACCTATATTGCGACAGCAACCAATTAACAGCATTTAATGTGACCGGCCTAAGTAGCCTGAAGGAAATTGTTTGCCATACAAATTTACTCACAAGTCTTGTTTTGTCAAATTTAAATAGTTTAGAAACTTTACACTGTAGCAACAATCAGCTGACATCATTAGACCTTTCGGGCACACCGAATCTAAAAAATCTGAATTGTTCGTCCAATATTATTCCGCAATCCAACTTAACAGGAGGCAACACACTTTTATCTTTAAATTATGCCGACAACCAGCTCACAACGTTAGATGTTTCCAGTTGGACTCTTCTGCAAACACTTAGCTGCAGCAACAATTTATTATCATCATTAAATGTCAGTAACTGTATAAATTTGCGTACTCTCCACTGCAACAATAATCAGATCGAAGTGTTAGACTGTAATAATCTGCCACAACTTTGGGTCTTGGTAGCAAATGATAACCATCTAACAACGTTATTAATAAAAAATGGATACATTCAGAGTCCTACCGCTACTAATCTTACTAACAATCCAAACTTGTCCTACGTGTGTGTTGATACAGGCGAAATAGCGCTTGGCACGATTTATATCCCCAGCTTATATCCAAATTGTACGGTAACTTCCGATTGTTCTTTGGTAACTTCTGATTTTGAAATCGAAACTAACCTAGTGTTAACTCCCAACCCGGTATCAAATAATCTAAATATTCAGACAACGGGCATCAACATTTTATCAGTCGCCGTTTATAATACGATGGGGCAGCTTGTACTTTCCATTCCGAAACCTATGGCAGTAATTGATGTTTCAGCATTAATGAAAGGAAATTACTTTTTGAAAGTAACTACAGAAACGGGATTTATCAATGGTAAATTTATAAAGCAATAAAAAAGCCCCCGGATAGCGGGGGCTTTTTTTATGATTAATTGTTATAATACTGCCTGCGCCAAATTTCCTCGTTGAAGTTTTTTCCCATCATAAAAAAATAATAGGCAAAGAC
>CAMFLD010000484.1 GCA_945957245.1 uncultured Flavobacterium sp.
AATCAATATCACTTCCACCGGCCACTTCCAGTACTTCACGGATATTTAGCTTTCTTTTTTCAATAGCACTTAAGGATAACGGAATGTATTGTGGCAAATCTTTTGTTTTTACTCCTTTTGAAAGGTGAAACAATATCTGTTTGTCAAAGGCATCCAATTCGATATTATTGTATTGGGCCTGCCCTACTAATTTGATAACTGTTTGGCTGTAGTAACTTTCGTCATTGATGATTTTGTCAAAGGCAAAAATTAATTCGTCAAAAGTGAGGTCATTTTTGATAATCAGACCGCTTGGATTGATGTTTTTGATGATATTATTAATTTTAAGTAATTCGGTATGCATCGTCAGTAGTATGATTTTGCATTCCGGAATTTCGGTTTTCATCAGAGCTGCCAGGTCTTCTCCGGAATAAATTCCTTTTTCAGCATATTCAGGCATACTAATGTCAAAAAAAGCTACATGGAATGGTGCTTTTGCTTCGGTGATGGCTTCGTAACCTGTTTTGCAGTTGTTGGCCTGAGTCACCACAAATTCATAACCCTGCTGGCTATATTTATCCAATGCGTTCCTGTAAGCCTGGATAATAAACGGGTGATCGTCTACAATTAAAATGTTGATTGGATTTGTCATGCTTCTTCTTCAATTGGTTGTTTGGTTTCTATTGGGACTGTAATTTTTATTCTGGTACCTTCGTCTTTTTTGGAGTGTATATCGATGATTCCATGACAATCATGGGTTCTTGAAATCATATTTTGCATTCCTATTCCCTTGCTTTTTTTGTTGACATCGAAACCAATTCCGTCATCCTGAATTTTCAGATATACATTTTGTGCATCTCCACTAATGTCAACCTTGATATTCTTAGCATTGGCGTACTTATTGATATTCTGTAAACCTTCCTGGAGGATTCTATAAAGGTTAATTTTAATAGCGTTTCCTATTTTATCCCAATCTATTTTGGTTTCAATATAATATTCAACATTGGCTTCGTGAGAAGTCTTTTGCTCTTCCAATAAATTATGTACGATGGAAACAAAGTTATTAATTAAAACCATTTTTTCCCTATTCAGGTCATGGGAAATTTCACGGATATCCTGTTCGATTGTTTTTAATTCGTTTAGCAATTCCAATCGCTTTTGCACGGAATCTTCATCTGAGAGTGAATTTAAGCTGTCCAGATTCAGGCGCAACCCAAACATCCTTCCCAAAACTCCATCATGTAAATCCTGAGCCAGACGTTTCTTTTCTTTGTTGCGGCTTTCATCAATAATGGACTGCTGCGACAGCATGAGGTTGAAGATTTCCTCATTAGCTTTTTGTTGGTTTTGCTTGAAGATTAATTCTCTTGTCCTGGCACGCTGCGCCCTTACCACAAAAAGTAGTGCTACAAGGATAAAAGTAATGACGAAAATGTAAAGAAGGGTTCTGTTTCTGTCTTCCAGAACATCTTTTTCTTCTATAATTTCCTGAGTCCCTAATTGTATTCTGGCAAAACGGTCTTTTGAGTTTCTCTCTGCTATGGTTAAACTATCACTTATCCTTAGATAATCATCCGAATATTTTGCTGCTTTTTTATTGTCTACAACCGATGCTTGCTTTAATGAGTACAGCAAATCCACAGGATTATTATTCTTTTTTGCAATAGTTAATGCAAGATTTGCATAATTTAACGCTTCATCTTTTCTGTTTATCTTATAATAATATTCTGAAAGATGAATATAACTTATTACAACCCTTGAATAATCATTTTGATTTTTTCTTATTTCTAAAGATTCGAAAAACAAGTTAGGCAAATTAGTATAATCACCAATCTGAAGTTTTGAATAGCCAAGATTATCACTAATATTAGAATAAGCATAAGCATAGTCGGTTTTTAGTTCCCTATACTGTAAAGATTTTTGAAAATATTCAATTGCTTTTTGGTGTGCTTTTAAATTTTGATAAACCAATCCAATGTTACTCAAACAAACTGACTCAAGATATTTACTGTTTTCAAGGTTATTCTCTTTAACAACTACTATAGCTTCATTAAAATAATTTATCGCATCTTTATATTCTTTTAGCTGATTAGAATTCAAGCCTAACTGATTTAATATCACATATTTTTTAGATTTATCATTAGTTTTCTTCACCATATTTAAAGCCTTCGACAATGATAAATCAGCACCTAAATGATCATTTGCATCAAACTGTATTATTCCTTTTTTAAGCAGAATCGTGGAAATACCTTCATAATCATTAATTTCCTTATAAATTTTTTCTGATTTTGTATAATAATAAAACGAGCTGTCGAAATCCTTGGTTTCAAAATAATAATTACCAAAAGACCTGTATGAATTAGCCAAGCTAATTATATCCTTAGCAGCTAGTGAATTTTTTAGTAAAATTTTTGAAGCCACTTTATATTCGCTCCAATGTCCGGTAGAATAATATTTGGATATAAGATCGTAGTTTAACTCTCTTATCTTGAGTGAGTTTTTAGAATTCTCAATAATTTTTGTTGCTTTACTAAGAATCTTTAC
>CAMFLD010000485.1 GCA_945957245.1 uncultured Flavobacterium sp.
CTATTAAAGCTGGTGTCAGGAATAATTTTTCTTCTGTTCAGAATGACAGTATCCGTTCATCGGTAGACTTATTAGAAATAGAAAATAAAATAGAGAAGAATTTCAAATGGGAATTGGTTGATAGGACTAATGACAGTTTAATATTTAAAAGCAAATTTGAAACACTTTATTCATTTGGAGAAATCATTTCTATCAAACAAAATGATAAAGAGTTGAATGTTTCCAGTAAGCCACTACTTTTTACTACTATTTTTGATTTTGGCACAAACTACAAGAATATTAGTTCAATAAAATCAATTTTATAAGAAACTTTAAATAAAAAAGCGATTCAGTTATGAATCGCTTTTTATAGGGTATTGAGAAATCTAATCTTTTCGTAAAAATTAGATTTTTAACATTATAAATCAAATTTCAGGGTAAACTCAGAGCCTAGTCCCATCACTGATGATACGCTGATTTCACCTCCGGCTCTTTTAACCAGACTTTTTACAGAAGACAGACCAATTCCGGTTCCGATGTTATCAAATCGATCTTTTTCTTCAAGGGTAAAGAACATATCGAAAATCTGATTCAGTTTGTCGGCAGGGATTCCAATGCCGTTGTCTTTTACGATAATAATAAGGGAATTGTCTTTTTTTTCAGTTCTGATATCAATAATTACTTTGGGTTTATTGTTGTACTTAATAGCATTGCTGATGAGATTTAGGAAGATTTGTTCAAAAGACGATTTGAAATTATAAATCTCAATATTTTCAGGAATATTGATTTCGTATTCGTTTTTTGGGTTCAGCAAATGAATGCATTCCTTAAGCACGGTGTTGAGGTAAAAAAATTCTTTCTCATCAGCAGCCATAGCTCCGTTTTTATAGGAACGAAGGGTTGCATCAATGAATTCTTTTAGTTTTTCAGAAGATTCTTTAATAAGGTCAATATACAGATTAGCTTCAGCATTGGTTATCCCGCAATGCTCCTGTTTGAGCAATTCGGTTAACCCTAAAATATTATTCAGCGGTGATTTAATATCATGAGAGACCATTTGGGAAAAACGTTCCAGTTGGTTATAGCTTTCCTTGAGAATTTCATTTTTTTGATAAAGCTTGTAGTTTAGCCTTCGGAGTTCCATCAGTTTCAAAACCTGATTACCCAGTGTGCGCAATGCTTTTTCCTGAAATTCTGTAAGTTTTTTGGTTTTTGTATCGATTACACAAAGTGTTCCAAGAGCATATCCCTCTTTGTCAATTAATGGCACTCCGGCATAAAAAACGATATTCGGCTCCCCCAGCACCAATGGCGAATCATGGAAACGCTCATCCTTGCGCGCATCTTCGATATAAAACATTTCGGTATCATTAATAGCATGAGCGCAAAATGAGGTTGATCTGGGGCCTTCATTGTTAGTGACCCCAAGATAGGATTTAAACCATTGGCGTGTAGCATCGATTAAGGTAATGGTTGAAATGGGGCTGTCACATATTTCAGAAGCTAATTTTGTTATTTCATCAAAGTCTGTTTCTGGTGCTGTATCGAGAATGTGGTATTCTTCAAGTATTCTTAAACGTCTGGCCTCATTAAGAGGCAGTTGGGCTTCTTTCATTGTGGTATTATTATTTTCTGAAAGCAAATATATTGATAAGTGTAATAATTGCTAATGACTTTTTTACTACTTTATGATTAAAATAACTTTGAATTTGTAAAACAATACTTATATTTGAAAAAATGTAGGAATTTATGTTAGTAAAAGTTTTTGGAAGCGCTGTGTTTGGGGTTGATGCGACAACCATCACAGTTGAGGTAAATGTAGACCAGGGAGTGGGGTACCATTTGGTAGGCCTGCCGGATAATGCAATTAAAGAAAGTAATTACCGTATTGCTGCCGCTTTGCAGAATAATGGTTACAAACTTCCCGTAAAAAAGATTATCATCAATATGGCTCCGGCTGATTTACGCAAAGAAGGCTCTGCTTACGACTTAACACTCGCAATTGGCATTTTGGCCGCATCGGGTCAGATTAAAGCAGATGAAGTGGATCAGTATATAATTATGGGCGAACTTTCACTTGATGGAAGCCTTCAGCCCATAAAAGGAGCATTATCAATTGCTATTAAAGCCAAAGAGGAAGGATTTAAAGGTTTGTTCCTGCCTATCCAAAATGTCAAGGAAGCAGCTATTGTTTCCGGAATAGATGTTTACGGAGTAGAAAATGTATTGCAGTTGATTGATTTTTTTGAAGGAAAAGGAACGATGGAACCCACAGTTATTGATTCACGGGAAGAATTTTATAACCTATTGGAATTTCCCGAGTTTGATTTTGCCGATGTCAAAGGACAGGAAAGTATCAAGCGTTGTATGGAGATTGCAGCAGCAGGAGGTCACAATATTATTTTAATTGGACCGCCGGGTTCCGGAAAAACAATGTTAGCGAAACGTTTACCAAGTATTTTGCCACCAATGACTTTGGATGAAGCTTTGGAAACTACCAAAATCCATAGTGTAGCCGGAAAAGTAAAAGATGTAGGGC
>CAMFLD010000486.1 GCA_945957245.1 uncultured Flavobacterium sp.
CTCCGTTACCACTCCGGCACCTCTCCTATTTTTTCAATAACTTTAAGAACTTTTTCTTTAAGCGGTTGCAAATGTAAGGGTTCATTCTAATATTTACAACTATTTCATTTCTTTTTTTACGTAATAAATTGAATATTCTCAAAACCTATTCACTCTCAACACTGTAGCTCGTACTATTTTCAATGTTTTTCCTTCAATAGAGAATAATTATCCCCCGAATTCTAAAATTTACAATATAAAGATTAGTTTTGCACTACACTTTAGCGTTACATAAAAGTATGCTACAAGGTATATTCAATTAAAACAACATAATATAATATCATGAGTAAAAAAGTAGTTATTGTCTCGGCTGTAAGAACTCCGATTGGAAGTTTCATGGGGTCGTTATCAACTGTTACAGCAAGCCAACTAGGAGCTGCCGCAATCAAAGGCGCTTTAAACAAAATAAACCTGGATCCTAATTTAGTAGACGAAGTCCTTATGGGTAACGTAGTACAGGCTGGAGTTGGTCAGGCACCGGCACGTCAGGCAGCCCGTTTTGCAGGCCTACCAGATAACATCCCGGCTACCACAGTAAATAAAGTATGTGCATCCGGAATGAAAGCCGTAATGCAGGGCGCACAGGCTATCATGCTTGGCGATGCCGAAGTTGTTGTTGCCGGAGGAATGGAAAACATGAGCTTAATACCGCATTATCTTCACTTGAGAAACGGAGTAAAATTTGGCCCAGCCTCAATGATAGACGGAATGCAAAAAGATGGTTTAACCGATGCTTATGATGGAAATGCCATGGGTGTTTGCGCCGACTTATGTGCTGCCGAATATAAAATTACACGTGAAGAGCAGGATGCTTTTGCTATCCAGTCTTATGAGCGTTCTGCTAAAGCTTGGGAAGCAGGTAAATTTGATAATGAAGTGGTTCCAGTTGAAATTCCGCAACGTCGTGGTGAACCTGTAATCTTTTCAAAAGATGAAGAATATACTAATGTTAAATTAGAGAAAATCCCAACCCTAAATGCTGTTTTCACTAAAGACGGAACGGTTACTGCTGCTAATGCTTCAACTATAAATGACGGAGCTGCTGCTTTAATATTGATGAGTGAGGAAAAAGCTAATGCATTAGGATTGAAACCTCTTGCTTATATCAAATCTTATGCAGATGCGGAACAGGAACCTAAATGGTTTACTACTTCACCTGCTAAAGCATTGCCAAAAGCATTAGACAAAGCTGGAATGTCAATTTCTGATGTAGATTTCTTCGAATTCAATGAAGCTTTTTCGGTAGTTGGCTTAGCTAATGCTAAAATTTTAGGATTGGATAACAATAAGATAAATGTAAACGGCGGTGCCGTTTCCTTAGGCCATCCTCTTGGATGCTCAGGGGCAAGGATTATTGTAACCCTGATTAATGTGCTGGAACAAAACAATGCCAAAACCGGTGCTGCAGCTATATGTAACGGTGGTGGTGGTGCTTCAGCTATTATCATAGAAAGAGCTTAAATAATTACAAATTGGGAATTACGAATTACGAATGTTTAGGGCTTCTAATTCGTAATTCGTAATTTTGAATTCCTAATTGATTATATGTTTGCCATTTGTAACCTTGCCATAATTCCATTGCGTGCTGAACCTAGTGACCGAAGCGAAATTGTTTCGCAGGTTTTATTTGGTGAGTATTTTGAAATCATTGAAACAGAGAACCAATGGTCTAAAATAAAGCTTCAGTTTGATGATTATGAAGGTTGGGTAGATTCTAAGCAATATCAGGTTATTTCAGAAAAAAGTTTTAAGGCACTTTCAAAAGACGCTATAATCCTGAATTCTGATTTGGTGGAATATGTTACCAATCCGCAAAATGTGCTGCTTCCGATTCCGTTGGGAGCTTCCTTGTCATTTCTCAACCACAGTGAAGTTAATATTGATAATTTCGAATTTGAAGGATTGCGTACAAGTGGCATCAAAGCCAAAAAAGAAATTATCACAACAGCTTTTATGTATCTGAATGCACCCTATTTATGGGGAGGAAAAACACCATTCGGAATTGACTGTTCCGGTTTTACGCAAATGGTTTATAAACTTAATGGATACAAGCTGCTTCGTGATGCTTCCCAACAATCTACCCAGGGCGATGCTCTGAGTTTTATTGAAGAAAGTGAACCCGGAGATTTAGCCTTTTTTGATAATGAGGAAGGCCGGATAATCCACGTAGGGATTATTATGGAAAACAATTATATTATCCATGCCAGCGGTAAAGTCCGTATAGACCGGCTGGATCATCTGGGCATCTATAATGCACAGCAAAATCGGCATACGCACCGACTGCGTGTTATTAAAAAAATTATTTAACCGTCATGTTTAAAAACCTGACGGTTTTTTATTTAAATTAGGATACTAAAACATTAAAAATGAAATATATCTGCAAAACGCTATTCTTCATTGTATTATTCACAGCAACGGGGTGCCTCAAAGAAAAAAAAGACACTGATGATAACGCCCGTTACCAACC
>CAMFLD010000487.1 GCA_945957245.1 uncultured Flavobacterium sp.
CGCAAGGACTTTTCTTCCATTTGCAGAAGCCATTCTGTCCATAAATCCGTGTTTATTTCTTCTCTTTCTTTTCGATGGTTGAAATGTTCTTTTGCTCATTGCTTTATATCTTTAAAATCGTGTAATAATCTCTTTTATAGTGGTTCCCTCAAAACCGAGTGCAAATATACAACGATTTTTATTTCCTGCAAGTAGTTTTTTAAAAATATTTTCAATTCCTTTTATTACCTTTGCGGCACTAAAAAATAAACACATGTTTCACAGATTTATCAAATTAATTATAGCTGCATTATTAGTAGTAACAGCTGTTTGGCAATTTACAGAAGGTAATATTGGCAATGGTATCTTTTTGATTTTACTTACTGCTATCCCGATTTTCCTTTATTATAAAAATGAATACATACTTTTAGCTTTCCTTAAACTAAGAAAACAGGATTTTGATGGGGCAAAAGTTTGGCTTGATAAAATTAAAAATCCCGAAACGGCTTTAGTTAGAAAGCAACAAGGATACTACAATTACCTCAATGGATTGATGTTGTCTCAAACCAATCTTCATCAATCTGAAAAATACTTCAAGAAAGCAGTGGAACTTGGATTGAGCATGGATATGGATATGGCGGTAACCAAATTGAACTTAGCCGGAATAGCTATGTCAAAAAGAAGAAAAATGGAAGCAACTGCTTTACTGAATGAAGCCAAAAAGCTTGACAAACACAACATGCTCAAAGATCAGATTATGATGATGAAGGAGCAAATGAAGAAGATTTAATTTGGAATTACGAATTACGAATTATGATAAAAAAAAAGGCTTTAGCAATCTAAAGCCTTTTTTATTTACTTTTTTTCTTCCTCACTAATAATTGGATCACGACAACGATTAATTGGAGTATCAACATCATAAATCCGAAAAAAAGAAATGCTACGCCAGGCATTCCGCATCTTACTCCTTGACGTACTGCATCGTCATTTACCAAAATGACTCCAAGATAAATACAAAGAAATAAAGTAAGGGTTGACAACAGCGTAACCACTCCGAAATGGAGTTTAATTTTTTTTGCCAAGATTAAAGACCCAATGAGAATTTGTAAACCTATTGGAAGAAAAACCAATAAAATTGCTATAGAAAACAGATTAATTAATATCCCGCAAGTGGTATCTTAATTTCGTATTTCTTTTTGCTTTGGTTCACCAGTTTTTTGTCACGTAACCAAGGATTGTGAATTTTTAGAATCTTATAATTAATTCCCTGCGACTGGGCAAAGGCTGTCAGGTCATTGATAGTGCTGTCTACTTCCACATTTTTGGTTGGAATAGGCTGATATAGCTCATTTGGATAAATGCTGAAACCATAAAGTGCCGGATTTTTCATTATTTCCTTAAGTGCAATAATGCGGAACACATAACGTGCCGTTTCATCTGTCAGGCCTAAGTCGTAGTAATTTGTCACTTTTTGTTCTTCTACCCTTTTGCTGAGTCCGGCCATACCTCCGTTGTAGGAAGCTGCAGCCATGGTCCAGGAGCCAAATTTAGCTTTGGCAGCCAAAAGGTATTTGCAAGCTGCATCTGTCGATTTTTCCAGATGATAACGCTCGTCTACAAGGTCGTTGACTTCCATTCCTTTTTCCTTTGCAGTATCCGGCATGAACTGCCAAAATCCTTTTGCTCCCGAAGGCGATGTTACATTCATCAGTCCGCTTTCAATAACAGCCAGGTATTTAAAATCGTCCGGAACACCATTTTGTGCCAATATAGGTTCAATAATTGGGAAATAGCGGTTGGCTCTTCTGATAATTAAAACTGTTGTTGCATCGAGATTGGCATTGACCAATAATTCCCGATCCAATCTTTCTCTAACATCACTTATCTGAAGCGGTGTTGGTTCGCCTGCAAAATCAACTGTAGTTGGAAAATATAACGGAGTGCCTTCGCGTAATGATTTGGCTTTATTGTCGCCAGAAATTCCAAAAACCAATATTCCTGATATTAAAATTATGGCGATTGTCGATAGTAGGGCTTTATGCGTTTTCATAGTTCTTTTTCATTTGATTCATTGGTAAAACTACAAAAATCAGTCCATTTTTAGAAACCTTCTAACATTATTTTAGGGAGATTATCAGAAAGCCAACGGTACTTTGTGAGTATCATAACATGGGTTCCTCCTTTAACCACAATACAGTTTTTAATGTTCTTTATTGGAAAGACATCGTCATTATCACCATGAATATGAATAACTTCCGGATCAATCTCCGTGCGTTTCCAATTGACAATCTGTTCGATTGACCAATCCAAATAAGCCTTGTCCCTGACGGACAGGAACTTTTCGTATAATTTTAATTTTTGTTTTAAAACGGATGAGCCAAAGGTAAATTTTGCCAAATGATCAATATTTTCCACCAATTTGGTCGGCAATAGTTTATATGCCTTGGTTTTTTGGGCTAATTTCATTGCTCTGGGCAATTCGGAATTGGTTTTTATGCTTGAAATTATAATGACTTTTTTAGGC